>CALLKH010000287.1 GCA_938008425.1 uncultured Planctomycetaceae bacterium
GGGCACATCGTCACTTGAACCAATACTGATGGCGGACCGCCCGCGTCATATTTCCGTAGTATCGAGAAAACTCGACTTAGAACTTTCTTTTCCCGACACCGTCACGCCTTCACCCCGCCGCCCACCCGCCGGATCCCCCGCATCGCCAGCGACATCGCCTCGGAGTTCGTGCTCCAGCGCAGTGCCTGCGTGCCCGTGATTGTCTTGGCGTTGTAGAGATCGAGCAGGTGCTGATCGAACGTCTGCATGCTCGCTTCGCCGCCGGCGAGGTAGTCCGACAGCTCGATCAGCTTGTTCTCCATGATGAACTTCTCGGTCACCGGCGTGCCGCGCAGGATTTCCACCGCGGGGATGCGCCCGCCCTCCTTCGTCGTCACCAGCCGCTGCGAGATGATGCCCTCGATCGACTTCGCCAGCTGCGAGAGCAGCAGCCGATGCTCGGCGGGCGGGAACATGGCGATGATCCGCTCGATGGTCTGCCAGGCCGTCGAACTGTGCACCGTGGCGAAGACCTGGTGCCCCGTGTCGGCCGCCTGGAGGGCGATGCGAAGCGTCTCCACGTCGCGAAGCTCGCCGATCACGATGACGTCGGGATCCTGCCGCATCGCCTGACGCAGCCCCTGCTGAAACGACGGCGTGTCCTGCCCGACTTCCAACTGCGAAATGAGAGACTTCTTATTCGCGAAGAGATACTCGACCGGGTCCTCGATCGTGATGATCTTGTCGCTGCGGACCATGTTGATCATCTCGATCATCGCCGCGAGCGTTGTGCTCTTGCCGCTGCCGGTCGTCCCCGTCACCAGGATCAGGCCGCGCTCCGACAGCGCGATGTCCTCGACCACTGCCGGCAGATTGAGCGACCCCAAGGAAGGCGGCGCCGGCGGAATCACCCGGAGCACCAGCCCCGGCCGGCCGAGGTGGCTGTAAGCGTTGCATCGAAAACGACCGACGCCGTCGGCCGAATAGGAGAAATCGAGGCCGCTCACGAGCCCGTCGTCGAGATTCGCACCGCGATCCGGTGGGAGCATCTGCGTGATGATGTGCCGCGCGTCGGCGAGCCCGATGACCGGCAGATCGAGCAGGCGCATCTGCCCCTTCACCCGAAGCATGGGTGCAGCGCCGGCCTGAAGGTGAATGTCGGAAGCCCCGTTGCTCACCGCGAAACGCAGAATCGAAGGCAGGTCCATGTCGAAGAATCCCCGGTCAACGGCCGGTCGCGGAATGCGGCCCGAACCGATCGAATATGATAGCAGAAGGGCGCGGGAGATGCCGCGCTCGGCGCGTGGGTCGGCGAGAGCGTCGTCGAGCTCGTCAGCAGGCGTTTCGGCGGATCTCTGTCGCGTTGCCTCCCGCGTTCGGCGCGCATTTCACCCGCCGGCTTTAGACGCGAGCGAAATGAAAGTGGTTACAGAGAGCCGATTCGATCAGGCGGAATCGTGCCGGCTGTCAGTGTGGCATTTTCGATGTGCAGGATCCGACCAACGCCTTGGTGATCCTCAAAATTCCCCCGAAAGGGGGAACGGAGTGTGGCCACAGGTGGAGCGAAGCGGAACCCGTGGAACGTCCGACCGCGGGAATCGCCCGTCCCGGAGGAGGCATTTGTGAACATTGGATGGCGCGATCCGAAACCAATCGATTCCTTCACCCCTGCCGGGGCCAATGGTGCTATTATAGTGACACTTTAAATCATGGCTTTCGAACATGTCGGTGCGCCTTGAGCATACGCGAGGGTACGCGCGCGATACAGGTCATCACCTGCCAAACCGGGCGGTCGGTAAAGTCGGGGGTTACAAGCTGGTTTTTCACGAAGAGACAATGATCACAGTCAGAGCCGCCCCATCCCCGGGGCGGTGAAGCCCGGCGAATCAAACGTATCAGTCGCTGACTGGAAATCTGTTTAATGATGTAAATCGACTCCGGGCTGAGACAGCCCGGCTCTGACTTGCACGCCGTGTCCCGCACGCGTGCCATTCGCCAAGACAACTCTGTTTTCGCAAGACCGAAATTGAACCCGACACTCACTCCGCCGACGTCACCTTGACCGATCGGCCCATCGCTTCCGCCACCTTCTGCACGCGGACGAACAGAACGCCGTCCTTGCAGGTGGCAGACACCGAACCTTCCTCCACCGCCGACGGCAGTTCGACCTTGCGGCAGAAACTTCCGAAGCGGCATTCGTTTCGCATGCGGCGCGTGCCCTCGGTCACTTCCTCCGGAACTTTCTTCGTGCCGCGAATCGTCAGCGTGTCCTTCAATATCGAAACATCGATATCGTCGGCGGCCACCCCGGGCACCTCCAGCCGGACAAGATAGCTGTCGGGGCGCTCGCAGACGTCCATCCGCGGGGCCCAGTCCTGGCCGTCGAGCGGCGCGGTGGAGATGCCCCCGTGCCAGACGCGATCGACCATGCGGTCGAATTCGTCGCGAAGATCCTGCACGGAAAAGGGAAACTCGGATGGGAAAGGAATATTCGGCATGGCAACACCTCCATTCGAAGTACGATCGGCGTAATTCAACCCTTCAGTGCATTATAGCGGGCCGCGATTCGCGTCAGCACACGAACACCCGGCGACATCGCTTCGAACCTTCCATCATCGGCTGCAGACATGTTCTCGGACAGTCTGATCGAGACTTGTCGAAAACCCGCGCAATATTCCGCGCCGACGCTGACACCGCGAGCATCACGAGGCGCCGCGAGACTTCACCAGGCAGAGCAAGACGCCGCAAGACTTCGAGAGGCAGCGCCAGGCAGCGCGAGACGCCTCAACGTCTAGCCGACGCCCGACAGGGCGACGGTGGCCGCGGTGGCGGTATTCGATTAAGAAAAAATGTGGACCGCGTGTCGCCGCCAGGTCTACATTCGCTGCCGCAGCACCTCGAAGAAGAACAGCGCGGCCGTCACCGAGACGTTCAGGCTGTCCGCCCTGCCTTTCATGGGAACACGGGCCCCTGCCACCTCGACGCGCCAGGCCTCGCTCAGCCCGCGGGCCTCGGAGCCGAGCACGATGGCCGTCGGGCGGGCGAAGTCGAAGTCGGTGTAAACCCGGTCGGCATCGGGCGACGCCGCGACGATCTGCATCGCCCGGGCAACCAGCCACTCTCTTGTTTCGTCGCGCGTCGATTCGACGAGCGGCACGGTGAAGATCGCCCCGGTGCTCGCCCGGATCGCGTTCGGGCCGTAGGGATCCGAGGCGGGGTCGGTCACGATGACTGCTGCCACACCGGCGGCATCTGCGCTGCGAAGAATCGCGCCGATGTTGCCCGGCTTTTCCAGCCCCTCGATGATCGCCACCAGCGGCTGGCCGTCGAATTTCAGATCGCCCAGCGCCCGCCGCGGCCGATCGGCGATGGCGACGATTCCTTCGGTTCGATCGCCGTAGCCGATTTTCTCGAAGACGCGCGGGGCGACGCGCGTGACGAGGGCGCCGCTGTCGCGCAGCCGGGCGAGCAGCCGCGGCGCAGCATCGGCCTCGCCTGCTTTAGCATCTCCCATGGCGCCGGCCCCTGCCCCAGCTCCGTCGGACTCGTCGGCGTTCGAATCGCAGTGATAGGCCTCGTCGATCACAACGCCGGCGTCGATCGCCCGCTCGACCTCGCGGTACCCGTCGATCAGAATCCGCCCGCTCTCCCGCCGGGCGCGGCTTTCCCGAAGCGCCGCGACGGCCTTGATGCGCGGGTTCTGCGGACTGGATATGAGGTCGGTCATGGTTGCATCGTAACCGAAGGGAGGCAAACGCGAAGCGGCGGCGGTGCTACGGGCGATTCAGAAATTCGCCCACCGCGTGCATCGCAAGGCCGTCAGGAACCGTTGCACGAGTATCGTGATCACCAGCGCGTTTCCGAAGAGCATGACGAAGAACTCCGGCGGCGCGCCGCCGAGTACGCGAATATAGGAAGTCCCGACCGCGCTCGAAATCCAGTCTTCGGCGATGAAGAAGCTGGTCACCATCACACCGTTGAACGCACAAGGCAGCCAGATGCCGACGCTTTCGTATGAGAAGATCAACCGCGGCGTGTGGGGATTGGTGATGTGGCCCCTGTATAACGCCAGCGTCGTCGCCATGGCGGCGACGACCCGCGTGATGCACCACCCCAGGCAGGGCACCAGCATGGTCAACATCGACATGGCCCCGAGGGCCGCGCCATCGACGTACCTCAAACCGTCCTCCAGCACAAAGCAGAAAAAAATCCACGGTGCGGCCAGGCAGCCGGCCATGAGATAGTGCCGCAGGGCGAATTCACGCGCGCGAATGGAGTCGGTCCGGGTCAGAAGCGACTGGTAAAACTCCCGGGGCTTGATCGCCAGGTCGACCGTTGCGCTCTTGAAACTGAAGATGTTGATCTCGGTCTGCCAGTGATGCTCTCGGCGCAGCGCGCCCGGCGTCGTGGACTTCTCCGTCGAAAAGCCGCACTCGGTGCAACGGCCCTGATCCGACATGTGAGTCAAATCGTAGCCGCAGCCTTCACACCGGAGGGTCGCCGGTCCGTGGGCGGCCGCACTCTCCACGGCCATCGACGCCCGGTGCGTCCAGAAAACAAATGATGCGATCAGCGCTCCGCCCGAAAGAAACTGAGCCGCGACGACAAGATCAACAAGCCAAACTACAAGGCCGAATCGATCCAACCAGAACTCCCACACCATTCGCCACGCCGTAATCAGCACAAAAAGCGCCGCAACCCACCCAAACGCCCCCATCGAGACCCGGAAGCTCCGGCAGAACTCCCTGAACAACGACGCTCCGCCCAGCATGGTCGGCATGATGAGCCAGCCGCCCAAACAGGCGGCGACGAACAAAAGGCCCGTCGTCAGAAGCGCGCCCAGCACGTTCAGAAACATCGACTCGGGCGTCAGACAGCGCTCCAGCGCATCCGACAGCGAGAGTTTGACCATCTCCCGGGTCTCGAAGTTGTAACTGATTCGGGTGGAGAGGATCTCGTGCACGAACAGACAAAGAAGCACGGCGCTCGTTCCGAGCGCGAAACTTGCCACCAGGCTCCACCGGCCGGCCGCCAGCATGACGGCCGCGGTCCGCTTCGGTCGAAACATCCACCACGGCGCCGCGAGCGCGGTCCAGAACGACGGCCGACGAACGGGCGGGCGCTCGCGCGCCTGCTCCTCAGGCGGAACAGCCCGTTCAAACGCCGATGCCGCCGCTGATGCAGATGTTTCGTCGACGTGTTGAAGGGGTTCGCTCAAATCCGTGTTCCCATCGATGCCGCCCCGGTTCCCCTCCTACGATTGGCGAGGCGGGGTGGTTTATTCAGAAATTGCTCCACCGAACGGCGCGGATCGCACGGGAGATGGGGAAACCCTAAGGAGACTCTCGGTACCGACATCTGCGATCGGCACAATCACGACGCGGAAGCGCATGAGAACACAACACCTGAGCCCAACGTCGAAACTTCACCCCGAAATCTTCGCCCACCCCTGCGATTCCAACTCCGCCGGGTCGCGCTGGCTCTTGAGCGCGAAGTGGTCGATCGTCCGGCCGTACAAGTCCCCGCCCATGCGGCCGACGGCGTGGAGCTTCTTCGGATCGCACACCATGTCGCCTTCCATCAGCACCGCGTCGTCGACGTGCACCGCGACGACGTCGCCGAACACCGCCTGTCCCGATCCCGGCCCGTCGCCGAGCGACACGATCTGCCGAAGCCTGCACTCGATGTTGACCGGGCTCTCCTTCACCAGAAACGGCTTGACGCATCTGGCCGCGACCGGCGTGAGCCCGCTCTTCTCGAATTCGCTCACGCCGTGTTCGAATTCCGTCGAGCAGACGTTCATTCGCTCCGCGATCGGCTCAGTGACGGTTGCGATCACGAATTCCTTTGTCTCCATGATGTTCGCCAGCGTGTCTTTCGGTTTTGAATGCCGATTCAGTGCCGGGCTGAACACCACCACCGGCGGATTCGCTCCCAGCATGTTGTAAAACGAAAACGGCGCCAGGTTCGGCCGGCCGTCGGCGCTCAGCGTGGACGCGAACGCGATCGGCCGCGGCTGAACGAAGGAGAGGTAAAGGCGGTGCATGGCCCGCCACGAATGCTCGGTGTTGGAGAGGTCGATGTACATGATGAGAATTCTAGGCGAGCGGGCG
>CALLKH010000288.1 GCA_938008425.1 uncultured Planctomycetaceae bacterium
CGCGCGCGTCGAGCCGCTGTGCGCTAACTCGTCGCCTCGAATTTCTCTCGAATAAAGTCCGGAATCCTGATCGACGTGAACTGATGATCCTTCATCTGGCAACAGACCATCTTCACCCGCCCCCGCGCCGTTCGCACGCCCTTGGACATGAACGACGCCTCGTAGGTCACCGACTTCTCACGGACGTCCGTGATCGTCAATTGAACCTCGACCACATCCTCGAATCGCAGCGGGGCCAGGTACTCGCAGCTCACGTGAACCCGCGGCCAGCTGACCGTCGCACCGTCGTGGGGCTGAACGACGCTCATGTCCATGGATCGAAAGAAGGCATGTTCCACCTCCTCCATCCATCGGAAGTAATTCGAAAAGTGCATCACGCCGGCCATGTCCGTCTCGGCGAACTGGACTCGGCGCTCAATGTTGAATTCTCGCGGCATCAGGGTACTCAAGACGCTGGGCCAATCACCCGTCGGCACGCACATCGCGGCGCCGGTGATGACCGATTCGGGGGCATTGTAGCGGCTCAAGCGACACCGGCACCCCCATTGACCCTCCAAAAGGCTCCTACGGGCCCTTCCTCCTCTTCCCGCTCGCAATCCGCCTGTCGGAGTGTCTTCCTCAAGGCCGAACGAAGACCCATGTTTGGATTCCACGTTCCATGTGATTGCATTATGATGGGACCCGTTCGGGCTCGTGTTCGACCGTCTCGGGGACACAATGTCGGGGGGCACGGCGCAACTCGACGCTCGAATGCAAAAGGGTGAATCCGTTCGCATCGCGCCATGCAACCAGCGGATCAAAACTCAGGAAGACCCTTGCGTGCATCCCGTCGGCGATTCCGCGTGGTCCTGGTGGTCCTCTGGGCCCTGACGACCATACCCGCAGGAAACCTGCTGGCCGACGTCGGCAGGACGCACGAGGTTCTGATCCTCCATTCCTACGACCCCGGGATGCGCTACACGCGCCTTCAGGAACGGGGCATCAGAAACGTGCTGGCCCAGTTCGACAGCGGTGCCGTGATCTATCGCGTCGAATACCTCGACCTCAGCAGCCGCACACGCAACACCGAGTATCTCGAATCGCTCGCCGAATTCTATCGCCTGAAGTTTTCGTCCAAACATTTTGATCTGATCATCACCACCGACACCCCCGCCTTTGATTTTCTCTATGAGCAGGGACGAAATCTGTTCCCGAACGTCCCCGTCGTATTCTCCGGCGTCAAGGAATCTCATCCGCCGATCGATCGATCGCCGCGCGAAGTGACCGGTGTGATGGAAAAGATCGACATCGACGCCACGATCGCCCTCGGCCTCAAGCTCCATCCGAACACCAAACGAATTGTCGCGGTCAACGATCAGACCGGCTTCGGCCACTGGCTTCGCAAACTCGCGGAGCCCGCGGTCGAAAAGCTGTCGCCGACTCACGCCGTCGTGTGGATTGAGATCACCCGGGAGAACATCGACGCGCAGATCAGCAATCTCCACCCTGACGATCTGCTACTCTTCTTCGCCCTGCACGATCCTCGCGGCCGGTCAATGAACCACCCCGACGCCATGCTGACCAAGCTCTGTCGCGAATCTCCGGCGCCGGTGTACACGCTCTACGACGCCTACATGGGCTCGGGAATCGTGGGCGGGAAACTCGCAAGCGGCGAGGCGCTTGGACGTATGGCCGGGCAACTGGCGGTTCGCGTGCTCAAGGGTGAAAGCGCGCCGCAGATCCCGATCATGTCGCAGGGCGCCAACCCGTACATCTTCGATCATCGCGCCCTCTTGCGGTGGAACATCCCACTCGACGAGCTGCCGCCCGATAGCATCATCAAGTACCGGGAACCCACGTTTCTGGAGAGCTACTGGGAATACGTGCTGGGCGCCGTCGCGGCCTTCGTCATCCAGGGCCTCATCATCGCCCTGCTCCTGGTCGCCAAGATGAACAGCCGCAGGGTCGAACGGCTCCTGCGCGACGAGCGGGATCTCCTTCAAACCGTCATGAACGCGGCCCCTTCCGGCATCTTGATGGTCAGCCCGGACGCCGCGATTACATTCGCAAGCCGCCGCGCCGAGGAATTGTTCGGCCTATCGCACGAGGCCATCACCGCCAGGCACTTCAACGCGGCGAACTGGTCTTTCACCGATTTTCAAGGCGCCGTTGTCGAAGCGGAAAAATCACCCTTCGAACGGATCATCCGAAGCGGCGAGCCCGTCTACGACGCCGAACTCGCGATCAAGAAGCCCGACGGCTCCTGGTGGCTGGCGCTTTGCTCGGGCATTCCCATTCGCAATCGACTTGGAAAGATCATCAACATCGTCTTTTCGCTGGAAGACGTCACCCATCGACATCAGAACGAGCAGGCCCTTCGCGACGCCAAGCTTGAACTCGAATCCCGCGTCCGCGCCCGAACCGCCGAACTGCTGGAGGCCAACCGCGCCCTTCGAAAGGCGATTCGCGAACGCTACCGCGCCGAACTCGACAGCCGCCATCACCAGGACGAACTCGCCCACGTGCAGCGACTCGCATCGATGGGAGAAATGGCCACCGGTCTCGCCCACGAAATCAACCAGCCGCTCGCTGCGATCGTTTCCTTCACGCAGGGCTGCATCCGCCGGCTCGAGGCCAAATCGATCAACGTCGAAGATCTGCGGGGCGCGATGACCGAAGTCTCCAACCAGGCGCATCGCGCCGGGGAGATCATTCGCCGCCTCCGCGCGTTCGTTCGCAAGGAAAAGCCCTCGACGAGCTTCGTTCACATCAACGACGTGGTTCGCAACGCGGCCACCATGATTCACTCGCTCGCGAAGTCCGCGGTGGTCGACATCGTGCTCGACCTCGGCGAAGACCTGAAAAAGGTTCAGGCCGATTCAATTCAGCTCGAACAGGTTATTCTCAATGTGCTGCGAAACGGCATCGACGCCGTTCAGACCACGCGCGACGGCCCCCGCCGAATCACCGTCACCACACGATCCGCGGACAACAACCGGATCGCGATCGAGGTCACCGACACCGGACCCGGCCTCGCAGCCGACGCGAAGTCCCGCGTCTTCGAACCCTTCTTCACCACGAAATCACTCGGGATGGGCATGGGCCTCGTGATCAGTCGCTCGATCATCGAATCCCATGGTGGCCACATGCACTTCGTCGAAGGCAACGGCGCCGGAGCCACGCTTCGAATCACACTGCCCAAGGCCTATGACTTCACCCCGCATCGACCCGACGAAGCACCCGCTACCCACCCGCCGGCGCGCTCTCCGGCGTCGACGTCGGCCTGATCCGAAAGACCACATACGGCGCATTGCGATTCGCGGCCCAGCCGCCCTCGGGATAAATCAGATCCGCGAAATCCTTCGCGGAGGCGACCTTGGATGACAATGCCGTGTGATCCCGGTCGCTGATGACGTACTTCGCGTGAAAGTGGTCGCGGATGTCTTCGACCCGGCACTTCAACATCTGTTTGAATTTTACGCCCTTCGCGTCCTTCATCATGATTTCGCGGTCGGTCGGCACCTGGCCGCGCGTCACCCGGACGTATCGCTCCCAGAGATCGGGCCGCCGCTCATGCGTGAATTTCGGATCGAGGCCCACGATGAAGTAGTTGTAGGTGTTGTAGTAGAAATAGACCGGGAAATCGTCCCAGTCACTCGTGAAGACCACGTCGCCGGGCTGCGAATCGGCCTTCAGCGCCGCCATCATCTTCCGGATTTCGGCCACATCGTAGCTGCACTTGTTGCTCTGCCGGATATTCACCCACATGGTCGCCGCCGACACCGATGTCACGGTGACGAGCATCAGGCACATCGGCAGCATGATGAGGCAGCGGCGAAACGCCATCCGGTCGCGGAGTCGGCTCGACAAGAAGCCAGTCAGCACCGGCGAAAGAAGGCCGATCCCAATCGCTGTCCAGAACCAGGGTGAGAATCGCAGTTCACTCCAGAAGCCGCCGACCTTCGGCCCGACCTGTAGATAGAACCAGACGGTCACCGAAAGGGCCGCACCGATCCACATCACCCAGCCGATCAGACCATCCACGCCCTTGACGCGAACAAACATCTCCTCGATCCATTCAATCGCCCAGACGACCGCCGGCCAGCTGAGCAGCCCCGCGCTGAGCATGCAGAACGCCGGCCAGTATTCGATGAACCGGCGTGCCTTCAGCGTAAGGACCAGAAACGCGAAGTGCAGGAGTACGAGCGTGAGTTCGTTGGCCGTGAGGCGCGGCCCGAGCCGCAGTCGCGTCACCAGCGAGAGCGCCCAGATTCCGAGGATCGGCCCCGCGAACTGCACGCCGAACCACCAGACGCCCTCGTACGGCTTCCACTCCGTGCCGACTTCAATGTCCGGGTTCAGGCCCGTGCCCAGCACCTGGAGTTTCAGGAATTCCAGCATGCCGCCAAAGTAGGGATACGTCAGCACGCCGACCACCCAGCCTGTGGCCGACGCCAGCACGACCTTCCACGGAAACTCCCGATCCTCGCGGCGGCCGAATACGCACGAGGCGGCAAAGCACGCGACGATGACCGGCGAGTACATCACCGCACCGAGGTACATGTGGTTAAACAAGGAGGTCACAAGGAACGCAAGCAACCACCGCCGTTCAAACAGCACCCACACCAGAATGAACATCATCATCAGCGAAGGACTGATGGCGCGAATGTATGAATGGCGCGTATAAAACTGAATCGGCATCGCAAAGAACAGGAGCACCCAGAGCCCGCGCCACGGCACCTGCTCACGTCTGAGGATGAGATAGAAGAACACGACGACCAGTGCAAAGCAGGTGCAGATCGCCCAGCGGCCGCCGGATAAATCGTCGCGATTCAGCAGGGTGGCGAGCTTAACGAAGGGCACCATGAGGGCGTGAAAGCCGTAGTGGTGGCTGACGAAGTCGTCGCCCTGCTGGGTGAAGTACGAATACTGAAGCCACGGGAACTTCTTGACGAGCCCGACCTCTGGCAGCATCGACGCCATTTTCACGTGGTAGAAAGAGTCGTTGCCGGGCAGGCCGGCGTCAGCTCCCGCTTCGGCCTTCGGGTGATACTGAAAAAAACTCATCGCCAGGTAGCCGAGGAGAAAAACCGCCGCCACCTCAATGAACCGAACCGCACGGCCGATTCCGCGCGCCCCCGGCGAAAGCCCGGCGCCGATATCCCGGTACACATTCCAGCCCGCATACGCCGCAGGCCGGCCCTTCGTCTCCTTCGCCGTACTTGAATTCGCGTCCATCAATCGGTTCCCGCCTTACATCGACTTTCGCCAGATCGCCCCTATCGTCGCACGCATCACCCACCTCTGACAAGCCGCATTTCCCGCGCCGATTCG
>CALLKH010000289.1 GCA_938008425.1 uncultured Planctomycetaceae bacterium
ACTCCCAATACTCAGCTTCGCAAACATAGCCGCGCGGACTCGTGGATTGAGTCGCCTGGGCCTCTCTCGCGAATTGAAGGGCGTAGTTGAAATTTGACTCGGCTTCGGCCGGATCGCCCGCGCGTTCATAGATCTCGGCAGCAATTCGATGCGCGATGGAGAGCAGGTAGCGTGGATAGGCCTGCTTCGGGTTGAGTTCGCATGCGGCCCCGAGCTTCTGCTTGATGCGGCCGAACTCCTCCAGTTTGCGTTCATGATACATGCGCGTGTTCAGCGCACGACCCAGATGAAGCATGGCCTGATAGAACGGCTTCGCCCGATTACTCGCGATCTCGAGATTCTTGATGGCCTCGCCGGGGTTGAGTCGAAGCAGCGCCTGACCGCGATAGAAGTGCCCTTCCGCGGTCTCCGGGCCGCCCGCGGCATCGGCCCGCGCGATCCACTGCTGGTACTCCGGGTGACGATCACACTGCCTGTAGGCCCAGGCGAGCAGATACATGATCTCGACATTCGAAGGCGAGAGACTCAGCGCAGTTTCGAAGTCCCGTCTCGCACCCTCGGCATCATCCAGAATCCGGCTTAGGCCGAGCCCGACATGGTAGCGACACGGATCCGGATTCAGCGTCGCGGCCTCGGCGAGGAGCAGACGCGCCTCCCCGGGTTCGCGGTAGTCTTCGTCCGTCAGCTTCTCGATCGCCTTCTCGACAAACCCGTTGGCCCGGGCGACCCGCGCGTTCATCGCCTGACGCGTCCAGACCGATGCCCCGACGATCATCACGACTGAAAGCACCAGGATCGTCGTCATCGCCGGATGGCGACGGACCCATTTCATCGCCTTTTCAACCGGCCCCACGCGCCGACTCAGAATCGGCTTGTCATTCGCGTACCGAAGCAGGTCCGCGGCCATATCTGCGGCGGACGCATATCTGCGCCGGGGCTCTTTCTCCATCGCGCGAAGACAGATCGTCTCGAGATCGATCGGAACGTTCGGATTGATTTTTCTCGGCGGCTTCGGTTCGCGCTGGCGGATTCTGGCGATGGTCTGCTCGCGCGTCGGCCCGTCAAACGGCCGCTCACCGGTCAGCAGTTCGTACAGCGTGACGCCAAGCGAGTAGATATCGGTGCGATGATCAACGCCGTCACGCTCGGCATCGATCTGCTCGGGCGACATGTACGCCGGCGTGCCGATGATCTCGCCGGTCACGGTCATGCCCGGCTCGTCCAGCATTCTCGCGAGACCGAAGTCGGTGATGTGAAGCTGGCCGTCGTGCCCGAGCAGAAGATTCTGAGGCTTGATATCCCGATGGAGCACGTTCTGGCGATGGGCGTGGGCCAGCGCGTCCGCCACCTGGGCAATGAGCCGCGCCAGCCGGTGGTACGCCGATCGACCGCGAATGCTGTGGAGATCGACCGGGCTTTCAATGGAGCCCTCGGCAGGAACCGGTTCGCCCGCACCGCCATCGGACGGGTTGAGTGAGGGCTGCGAATAGATCTTCGTCGGATCGGTCTTCAGCACGCGGCCGAGATCGACGCCGTCGATCTTTTCCATGGCGTAGTAGAAGTGGCCGTCATGCTCGCCCTGCGCGTACACCGGCACGATGTTGGTGTGATGAAGCTTGGCGGCCGCCTGCGCCTCGCGGCGAAAACGGGTCAGTGCCTCGCGTGAACCGGAGAATCCGACGGAGAGCACCTTGAGCGCGACGATTCGTCCGAGCGACACCTGCTTGGCACGATAGACGGCGCCCATCCCGCCGCGGCCGATGAGATCGAGAATCTCGAAGTCGCCGAGGCGCGTCCCGGAGGTCCACGAGGTCAGATGACCGCCGGCCGATCCGATCGTGGACGCGGCACTGGACCGAAGCATCCGGCGATCCTGCTCTTCCCGCGCGCCATGAAGGGCTCCGAGCAGTTCCTTGGTGTCACGGTGCGCGAT
>CALLKH010000290.1 GCA_938008425.1 uncultured Planctomycetaceae bacterium
CCTATGGCCCTTCGGGAAAGACCGCTGAAGCGGCCTGAAGCTTCGTCAACACCGGCTACGCCCGATCGTGAATTGCTCTAAACGGGCTGCCGAACGTTGAGTCGCCGGTTAACCAGACCACGAAACGCCAGATCGCGAGATTGCCGGATCACTAAATTCGAGCTCGTACCAGTGTCGTGGTTGATGCGTGGCGCTCTACCGCTTCCTACGACCCCCCAACCAGACACGCCACAAACGCCGCCACATCCCCGCCGTCCACCAGCCCGTCTGTGCTGAGGTCCGCGCGGGAGATCGGGCAGCCGGGATACTGCACCGCGTATTCCGCCGGATCGACAAGCGCCAGAACGAACGGTTCGATGTCATCGATCGCAACCGCACCATCGCAGTTCACGTCGCCGCAAGCTGTTGATGCCGCCGTCAGGACCAGGTCGGGCCGCGACGTGTCAACGAAATAGTTCCGCGCGAAGCCGGTGAATCCCAGCGTGGGCGTTACCCGGGCGAAGTAGAGCGAAACCGGTCCGCCCGCGTTGAAGTCTGTCATGAACTCAGCGGGCAGCGAGAGGTCGAACGAAACGCGGCCATCGACGCCCGTGCTCGTGAACTGGCCCATCGGCGCGAGGGTGGCCGTCGTCAGGATCAACTCGAGCAGATTCCAGGTGATCTGGCTCCCCGTGCCGGCCGCCGGGAACATCGGCGTGCCGGTGCCTTCCTCCCATGCATCGCTGGAGAGCCACGAGACTTGAAACTCTCCGACGCCGCGGTTGAAGATCGTGTTGAGCGGAGCGCCCACCTCGGTGACATCCAGCCGTGCGCCGGTGAGCGTCCATGCGCCGACGCCGAACTCGGCGTCAAACATCAGGATCGCGCCGCTGATGTCGAACTGCATCACGGTATCGCATCGGCCCTGCGGCGCGCCGAGCCCGTTCACGGCACTTTCGCCCGCGACCGCCAGCGCCCCGGCATTGCCGTAATTGATCGTCGGCGCAGCCTGCCGAACGAACACATCCTTCGTCGGCCGCAGGACGACGTCGCTCCGGGGCGGCGCCGCCTGCGTGAAGGAAATGAAGACGAGAACGAAGAGGAGAACCAATCCGGCCGACACGCGCGCACGACAGCGCCGAGCCCGACGAAGTTGAAAACGCCGCCGCATGATGCGTCCCTCTCTCTTCCCCCAATCTCACCGGTCGCCCCGGATCTGGTTTCAGCATTCCGTCGGGCGATGGTCACGCTCGCTCCTGACCGGGTTACATGCGGTGCACGCTCGATCGCGCCGAGCGGCGCCCCCTGCGAACCGTGAACAACGCACCAAGCAGGAGCAACGACATCGCCGTCGGCTCCGGCACGATCCGCAGCACCACGCCGGTGCTGCCCGTCGGCGCGAGCGTCGATTGAGCGAGCACGTACAACTCGCCATCCGCGTCCTCGCCGAAGCCGTGCAGGAATCGGCCGAGCGGGTCGTTGTTCGTGCCGACGAGGAGTTCAAAGATCTGCGTCGGGTTTGCCGGGTCAAAGTAGAACAGCCGGCCGTCGGGCGATCCGAACCCACGCGAGAAATCGCCGAAGACGTACATGCCGCTCAGCGCGGGAATCGCGGAGCCGCGATAGACGAATCCGCCGATGATCGAGATGCCTTCGGTGTGATCGTATTCGGAGATCGGATCGACCAGCGGCTCGCCCATCGGACCGGTGCTCGAGCAACTGGCAAGCGGAACCGTCGGATTCAGCGGGTCGAAGCAGTTCGTGCCCTCCTTCGTCACCCAGCCGTAGTTCTTTCCGTTTTCGATGATGTCCACCTCTTCGACGAGATTCTGCCCGACGTCGGCCAGGAAGAGTCGATTCGTTCCGCCCGGTCGGGAATCAAACGAGAACTTGAACGGATTGCGAAGCCCGTAAGCGTAGATCTCGGGCCGGCCGTTCACGCCATCGGCAAATGGGTTGGTCGCCGGAATGGTGTACGCACCGGGCGTGCTGACATCGATTCGCAGCATCGACCCAAGCAGCGTCTGCGTGTTCTGCCCGTTGCCGATGGGGCCGTGCGAGGGCGGCGTATCGGCCAGCCCGTCATGCGCGCCGCCGCCGTCGCCGAGGCCCATGTAAAGCATGCCGTCGGGGCCGAAGTGGACATCGCCGCCATTGTGGTTGAACTGTGGCTGTGGAACGGTCAGCAATGTGATCGGTGTCGGGTTTGCGACATTGGGATTGGCCGAGGCGGTGAACTCGCTGAGGACTTCACTGTGGCACCCGCGGCTGGTGCCGAAGCACGGCTCGCCCGGCGCGCCTTGGCGCGGCACGCTGTAGCGCACAAAGAATCGGCCGTTCTGGGCGTAATCCGGATGAAACGCCATGCCCAGCACGCCGCGCTCATCAAAGCCGGGGTTCAGCGTGGGAATGACGCCGGTGAGGTTGAGGAACGGCGTCGGCAGAAGCGAGCCGTTTTGAATGATGCGAATCTGCCCGGCCTGATCGACGACGAACTTGCGGCCGGTGTTGTCGGGCGATTCGACGAGCCCGAGCGGCGCGGTGAGCCCCGAGGCGACCGTCTCAAGATCAATGGAGATGTTGCCGGGAAGAACCGGCGGCGCCGCTGCGGCCGGCGTTGCGATGAGTGCCGCTGCCGTGAGAACGGCGGCGAGGCAGCCGATGAGTTTCTCGATGTTCGTTCGCCGATTGACAACTCGGTGGGGGCTCTGAAACAGCGGGCGTGCTGAACCAGATCGCGGGCGTTGTGAGGTACGCATCGATTCTCCTCCGATCAGAATGTTTCAATGGCTCTTCAATTCGTAGATGTCACAGCCCCGTGGAGGTCTTGCATGTTCAACGTCGGGTGGCTCGGTCTTGGCGACCCGATCGATCCCGGGCAGCGAAATGGCGTCTGGAACTGCGGTGGCGACTCGAAATGGTTGCTAACGCACATGGGTGGGCGCAACGATCGGCGCGGGAAGTTGTCAATCTGAACGCCGGAGCCACGTACGCTGCGTGAACCGCATCAGCGGCTGACGCCGCGCTCCCCGTGGCTTGCCGTCGGGCGATGCCCTCGTCAACAGACCGAGATCAGGGGCGAGACCGGTGCCGCACCGATGACGCCGGAATTGCGGCGTTCGGGGTGAATCAAAGCCACCGTACTCCCGGGCGCCGTCGAACGTCGCCCCGGCGATCGGCTCAGGTCTTCGCCCTCGCCAGGCCGCCTGTCACTCGATTCGACTTTCCCCTTCGCAGTCAGCCGATCGCCGAATCCCGCCATTCCGGTGCGGAACCCAGTCTCCCATTCACCAAGTCGCCAAATCACCAGATCGCCAGATCGCCAGATCCCCCGAAATCCGCCCCAAGCAATATTCATGCCTTGCGACCGAGAAAGTCCCCTCGCCCACCTGTTTGATGTTATAATTCCGTGCAGCCCCATCCGGCGTTGGCCGAAATGGGGAACAGAAGACGCGCCGCTAACTCGCGCGGCGTTACGGAGTTGCAGGGAAACGAAGTGGCGCAATACCTTTCCATGGTTCCATCGCAGCAGATGCGGCTTGAGCAGAAGCTCACACCGCAGCTGATCCAGTCGATGGAGATTCTCCAGCTCCCGCTGCTCGCCCTCGAGGCCCGGGTCCGAGAAGAGCTGGAGTCGAACCCCGTCCTCGAAGAGCTCGAATTCACGCCGCCCGAAGACACCACGGAACCCACCGAGTCCGCCGTCACCAATGAAGAGCAGAAGGCCGAGGCCGAGAGCTTCGAACGCCTCGAAGAACTCACCCGCAACCTCGACATGGACCCCGGCGACCAGCCGTACGCCAAGTCGAGCGGCTCCTACGACGGCGAGCGCGATTCGAAGATGGACGCCATGGCCAACACCGCCAGCCGCGGTGAGACCCTCGGCGAAACCCTCACCCGCCAATGGGCCCTCGTCGAGGCCGACGAGGCCGTCAAGAAAGCCGGCGAAGCCGTCATCGAATGGATGGACGAAGACGGCTATCTCCGCTCCGAGCGGGAGCACCACAAGCCCGGCCAGAACGGCGACCTCGCCGAGTCGCGGCCGCTCATCATCCGCCGCACGCCCGAAGAAAACGATCGGCTCATGGAAGAGATCGCCATGTCGCGCGTGCCGCCGATCGACCGAAATGTTCTCGATGATGCCCTGAGCCTGGTGCAGACGCTCGAGCCCACCGGCGTCGGCGCCCGCGACCTCGCCGAGTGCCTGATCATCCAGCTTGAAGCCGAGGACAACTTCGACCCGTTCTACGCGGAGCTCGTCAGTGAGCACCTCGTCGACCTGAGCAAGAACAGTTTTCCGGCCGTCGCCAGGAAGACCGGCCGCACGATCGAGGAGATCAAGGCGGCGCTCAAGGTCATCGGCAAGCTGAACCATCATCCCGGGCTTCTGATCCAGCCCGACGACGTGCCGCGCATCTCGCCGGACATCCTCATCGACTACGCCGAGGACGGCGACAGCTACACCGTTGTTCTCGCCAAGGGTAATTCACCCCGGCTGCGCATCTCGAACCAGTACCGGCGGATGCTCCAGGATCGCGGCGGCGACAAGCAGGCCCGCGACTTCATCCGCAGCCGCGTCGAGGCGGCCGCCGCGATCATCGACGCCATCCAGTATCGGCGCGAGCGCCTGCTGGAACTGGCGAAAGTGATCGTCGAGCGCCAGCGCGAATTCTTCGATTACGGCCCGCAGTTCTTGAACGTCCTGCTCATGCGGGATCTGGCGGAGGAGTTCGGCTGCGATCCATCGACCATCAGCCGAACGGTCGACGGCAAGTATCTTCAATCGCCGCGCGGCATTTATCCGCTTAGAATGTTCTTCACCGGCGGAACGACCGACGCGTCCGGCGAAAGCGTGAGCTGGGACGCGATCAAGGCCAAGGTGAAGGAAATCGTCGACGGCGAGGACAAGCAGAATCCGTTGTCGGACGATGATATCGCCGCGAAGCTGGAGGAATCCGGCTTCAAGATCGCCCGCCGCACCGTCGCCAAGTATCGAACGCAGCTCAACGTGCCGTCGGCTCGACAACGCCGGGAATACTGATTGCCGTGATCATTCGGCGACTCATTCATCGTCCCATCCGACTCGTCCTGCTGTTGATATTCCTCTCACTGCCGATCGCCTGTCACGATCACTCAGCCGCGCGCCGGCACAGCTTTGAGCCGTCGCCGCGCACGAGCGGCGTACTCGAACAGGAACTGGATGCCACGCTGAAGGCGCTTCGGCCGAAGGGCATGACCATCTCCGAACGCGTCGAGTACTTCGCCAGGCGCGATCTGAACCAGCGCTACAAGCTCGGCCTGCTCGGCGAATTCCCCGTCGAGCTTCACGACGCCGACCCGCTCTACGACCTCACGGCCAGCGACTGCGTCACCTTCGTCGAGCAGACCTACGCCAAGGCGCTTTCGGACGACTGGCCGTCGTTTTTTCAGACGCTCATGCAGCTCCGCTACAAGGGCGGCCGCATCGGCATGCTCACGCGCAATCACTTCACCGAGGCCGACTGGAACACCAACAATGCGTGGGCCTTTGATGATGTCACCAGCGAGGTGGCCAGCGGGGCGACCGAGCCCATGCGGGTTCGCGTCGATCGCGCAGCGTTCTTCAAGAAATATGATCTCGGCGGCGACATACCGGTTGAAATCGTGAACACCGTGTACATCGCGCGCGAGTCACTCGCCGACGTCGATCAGAATCTGAAGACCGGTGATATCATCGAGTTCGTCCGCGGCACAAGCGCCGCGCCGTATGTGGGCCATCTCGGACTCATCGCCGGGCGCGTGAACGGCCGGGCGAATCTCATCCACTCCGGCGCGCCGCGGGTTCGGGAGTTGCCGCTTATGGATTATGTCAAGGGTCAGCCGAAGATACTCGGCATCAAGGTGCTGCGTTGTCGAATCGAGTCGCCGTTGGAATCCTGATCGGCGGGCACAGTCGCCGCATGGGCCGCCCGAAGGCGCTCATTGAGATTGACGGTTGTTCGCTGATCGCGCGCACGGCGGGGATCGCGCACGAAATCACGCCGGATGTCGTGCTTCTCGGTGAGCCGCCGTTTGAATTGCCCGCGACGCTCTCCACGCTTGAAGTTCTTCCGGATCGATTTCCCGGCGCGGGACCCATCGCGGGGCTGGATTCACTCCTCGAAGCGCGGCCAAAATGCGATTGTATCCTGCTGGCCTGCGACATGCCGCGACTCAGCGCGGCGACTCTCGGGCGAATCATCGATGCCGGCGCTGTCGCCGATGCAATTGTGCCGCGAACGCGGGGATCCGATGCAGACGATTGGCGCGTGCATCCGTGCTGTGCGATTTTCCGATCGAGCGCTCGGCCGGCGGTGTCGGCCGCGATCGGCGGGGGCGAATACGCAATGATGCGTCTGCTGGAGCGGCTTCGTGTGAAATTCGTCGATCTTTCGGGTGAGGAGGCGGCGCATCTGGACAACTGGAATGCCCCCGAAGATGTCGTTTGACAGAATGCGCGGCCCGGACAACGGTAGACGAACCTGAAAGCGCCTCTAGAGGCACGAGTCATGTTGATCGGAATCATGTCGGACAGCCATGGCGACGCGGCCGAGACCGCCCGCGCCGTCGCGCTGTTGAAGAGCCGCGGCGCCACAAAGCTCGTTCACTGCGGCGACATCTGTGACCTCACCGTGCTCGACGAACTCGCCGGCCACGACGCCGTCTTCGTCTGGGGCAACTGCGACCATCTCGACGGATCCCTACTTCGCTATGTCGATGCCATCGGATTGCCGCGACCGACGGTGCCCGTGACATTCGACGTCGGCCCAAGGCGCATCGCCGTCTTTCACGGCCACGAGCGCGGCTTCTCATCGGCCGTGAAATCCGGCCGGTTCGATATCATCTTCTACGGCCACTCGCATGAGTACGCCGATCATCGCGAGAACGGCTGTCGCCTGATCAACCCCGGCGCGCTTCACCGCGCCCGAATCCACACCGTGGCGATGCTCGACCTCTCGTCGGACGAACTGACGTTTCTCGACGTGCACGACGGGTCGACTGTTCGCCACCGGAAGTGATCACGCGCGGGAAGAGTTGGTGCAGATGGATGACGGTGCCGGGCAGCCCCGTTTATTGAGGACTGCGAAATTAATGTTCGCCTGCGATCACCAATGAACCACTGAGAACAAGGAGTTTTCCGCTGACCGGCATCGAACATTACTATCGCAGGGGTCAATAGCCCAGCCCCGGCAGGGGCAGGGTGGCAGCGATGTGGCATCCAGTTTTCAGGGCGCCGTTCGCTGCGTTGAGAGTCTCTTCTACGCCTGATGAATCGAAGCAAGAGCTGAATCAGTAGGAGCATTGCCCTCGCAGTCACCGTCGCCCTGTCGGGCGGCGGCTAATCACTGGCGCGCTGCCGGGCGATGGATAAACATCGAGACCCCGCCGGCGAGCGGCATCCTCCGCGACAGTCAATCGTTGGGCGACCACTGCAAGTTGACGACCGCTGGTTGTCGATCGCCGGTATTACGACTGCGATCGCGACGCCTCAACTTTGGCCCTTGGTCCCCGTTCCCCGCCATCGCGCGAAGGGCACATGCCGGATTGATTCGGTCACAAACTGCACCAGCCGCTGTCGCTCCTGCGCGTCGATGATCAGGTTTGTCCGCAGGAAGGCAACGAGAAGCGCGGCGGCCCCGCCCGCCAGAATCCATGGCCGCGTCACAATCAGCAGCGATGCGCCGATCACGATGAAACACCCCCGGTCGAGCCGCACACCCTCGGCGCGCAGCAGAACGAGGCACAGGCCCATCGCCAGCATCATCGACAGCACCGCGCACCACGACGCCGAGTGCAGCCCGAGGCTGTCCTGAAATCCCGGCTCAAACACCGTACCGAGGATCGAACCCAGTGAATTCCACCACGCCGACTCCGTCACCGGCGCCAGCCGCGGCCCCGTGAACTGATATGCCAAAATCACATTCGCCGTCAGTCCCGCCGCCCACGCCCAGAACGCGTGCCGCGTCTTCTCGCGCAGGTTGAAGTGTCCCGGCAGAAACGCGAGAAATCCGCCCAGGAGCGAAAAGAGAAGCTGCAGCGGCACAATCTCGGCCCCAGCGGCGTAGTCGTGCCGGAAGATCTTCATCACGAGATCCTTCGCGAGTGCCAGCGCCGCGCAGAAGAAGAACAGTGCCATCCCCGTGCCGCGAAACGCCAGCGACAGTTGCCGCTCGCCCGCCTCACGGCCGCGCGACTCCCAGGTCTTCGTCACCGTCGCCATCGCCACGATGGAAACGGATACCGCCCCGATGAGAATAAACTGCGAAATCTTCGCAACCGTCGTCAGCACTGCCGCCGATTCCGGGCCGTACACCTTGTTGAGGTACCACGCCGAATAATACTGCAGCGCCTGCCAGGTGAAGCCCGACAGGGTGAGCCAGACGCTGAATCGAAGCAGCCGAAACTCCCAGTCGCTCTCCTGCAACGCCAGCCCTTGCGTCGGCCGACGCGACAGCACCTGAATGATCCGCCAGCCGAAGTAAACCACCGGCAGCAGCACCGACACGCCGAACACGATCGTCAACGAGAAGGCGCTGAGCTGCTTCGTCGCAATCATGATGACGCTGCCGATGATGAACAGCGCACCGTGCGTGATCTCGAGCCACGACAGGGCGCGAAACATCCGAAGCCCTTTGAAGATCCCCAGCAGGCTGAAGTAGAAGATGTTGAGCCCGACGACGACGGCGGTCAGTCGCGTCAGCAGGGGGGCGTCGGCGCGGAACTGCTCGCGAACGACCGGATCAGCAAACGCCTGCACATAGAACAGATCACCGAGCCGGCCGGCGAAGATCAGCATGATTGCCACGCTGAACGCCGCGACGCCTGTAATCAGGACGCCGGCGCGCCGAAGAAACGCGCAGAGGGTTCCGCGCGATTCATGCAGCGGCACGAATCGCGTCAGCGCCTCGCTCAGCCCCAGGCTGCACAAAGGGATCAATGTGCTCACGATCATCAGGATGATATTGAGCAGCCCCATCTGCTGAAGCGTCATGTACCACGCCAGCAGTGTGATTCGGCCGAAGTTGATGAGACGGAAAACGACCGTCGCGGTGAGGTAGAGCCCCATCGATTGCTCGATGGTGGTGCTTTGGTAGGTCTTTCCAACGGGCGGATCGACAAGCAACCCATCGAGGACGGAGTGATTCGGGGTGGATTCGCCGCCGGAGCGAGAAGAGGGCGTCATGTCACCCTCCACGAACCGTCTCTGCCGCATTCGAGTCGGCCATCGGGCACGCGATCCGCCGAACTGGCGAGACCGCGGCGACAACGGAGGCGGACGAAGTCATGCGATGAACCGTAGCGATGAGCACGTCTGCCTTCGTCCTTCGGTCGGGCGCCAGTCAGGGCGGGTGTTTCTATCGAATGTGGTGGTTCAGGCGATGCGATAGAGCGCGTCGGGAATCGGGTCCGTCCGTTGATTCAGCACGAGCCCCAGGCACCGCACCTGCGCCAAATCCAGTCGCTTCTTCGCGTCGGCCACCGTCTCTCTCGGTGTGCTGCCGCCGCTGACCACGAGAAGCGCGCCATCAACCTGAGAACCGATGATCTGGGCATCGGGATAGGCATCCGACGATGCCACGTCGATGATCACATGATCAAACCGGTCGCGAAGCTGCCCAAGCAGCGATTGCATCGGCCGACCCTTGATCACGCCGAGCGGATGGGCCGGAACGCGCCCCGTCGTCACGACGTGCAGCAGTCGGCCGCCCGCCAGCGTCACCGGCAGAATCGCCTGCTCCAGCGTCGAACGGCCCTCGAGAACATCCGTGATGCCCGGCTCGCCGCGAACGCGCAGCACTTCAGCCACGCCCGGCCGCCGGAAGTTTAGATCGACCAGCGCGATCCTCAGTTCGTGATTCGACTCGGCGCCGATCAGCGCCAGCGACGAGGCCACCTGCGTCGCGCCGTCGCCGCGGCGTGCGGCCGTCACGACCACCGCCCGGGGCGCCGTCCGGTCGCCCGAGAAGAAGACATTGTTCCAAAGCTGGGCGAGTTCATCCTCGGCCGCCTCGTTCACCCGGCGGGTGCTCGAAGTCAGGCGCGGGCCGGTCGTCGAGGCCGACAGGCGCGACTGCGGCGTCGGCGGCGCGACGGCCTTGAACACCACCGGCGTCTTGCCCGCCACCATGCTGTCGACGGCCTTCACGCTCGAAGGGGAGGGAATCGTCGCTTCCTCCTCTTCATCAACGTCGTTTTCGGTTTCGGTCTCGACCTGATCCGCTTCGCCGGTTTCGTCCAGGTGGCGGATTTCGTCGATTGCCTTCTCGAGCTTTTCGGTTTCGTCTTCCCACGCCAGATCCGGGTCGCGCGAAAACCCGCCCACGTCTTCCTCGTCGGGCAGACGGGGTCTCTGAGCGCCGGGTGTTTCCGGCGGAGGCCAGATCTGTTCGGGCTCAGGCGGGGCGCTGAAATCGTCCGCGTCGTCGAACGAATCTGGTTTTGGGTATCCCGGACTGTCTGGCAAGACGCTCGCTCCCGGCATCCGACTCCTCAAAAAGTAGGCGCTACGCCCATGATTATCGGCAATGCCATACCTTTCATTGTGCGGAGTCTGGCAAAGAAATGAAAGCGCAGGCCGATTTCGCGGCCGCCCCGGTGTTTTCAGGCCGATTTCGCGGGTTCCGCAGTCGATTGCTTCGCAGGGTGAAGCACGGTTCGCGCGAGGCGGCCGCACGTCAGGATCGGCGACGGCAGTGCTGAAAACGGAGTCGGGCTGCCGGGCGAAGTCCTGTCGTGGCCTCGCTCGATTCTTCCTAAGCAGTCAGCACGAGGCCCTGCGGCTGTTTTTTGATCGAGCCGAGCACCGGCAGCCCGAGGAATCGTTCCGCGTCGCGCGAGGACCGCAGTGTGTGGTCGAAATGATCCAGAATGAACGCCAGCATGAGGCCGATCAGAGCACTTGCCAGAAAGGCGATCAGGGTATTGAACCCTGTTCGCGGGCTCACCGGCTGACTTGGGTCGGGGGTCGAAGCCTCGTTCAGCTTGCTGATGGTGACGGCCTCGCGGGTCTGAAGCGTGTTGGAGATTGCCTCGCTCTGTTGCCGACGGAGATCGGCCAGGTGCTCCTGGGCGACCTGGAAGTCGTTCTTCAGCCGGGCGTACTTGGCCAGCTTCTGATGAATCTGGGACTGCTCCCGCTCGCTTTTCTCGATCAACTCCCGATTCATCGCAAGCTGCTGTTCATGGGCCGCGACGTCCGCCGCGAGGCTGCGCGCCTGCGCCACGATCGCCGCCAGCATGTCGCGCGACGTTCGATCGATCTCCTGGTGAACGTAACGCATCTCGCGGCTCTCGGGCTGGAACTGCGTATCGAGCTTGGCGCGCTTCATGTGGAGCTGCGCCAGGGTCTTCTGGATCTCGGTGACCGCCACGCTTGAGCGAATGAAGTCGGCCGGCGTGCTCTCGATGGCCGCCCGCACCTCGGCCAGCGGCATCTCGTCGAGCGTGCCGACGTCGAACGCCTTCTTCGGCAGCGCGTTCATCAGCACTTCATGCATGGCCTTGTCGCGGGCAAGATCCATGCTCAACTGGGCATCGTTCTCCCGCACCTTCGCAATGAGCACCTGCACGCCATTCTCGGCGCCGCGCTTGAGAAGCTGTTCGAGAACGCCGACGTCCGACGGATGCTCCTGGATGAACTTCTCATATTCGCCGAGTCGCTCCGCCACGATGGCCTCGTAGTCCTTCACCACGTCGTTCATCACGCGCACCGCCGGATCGCTCAGTTCCCGCTGCAATTCCTGGAATCGCAGGATGTACATGTCTGCCAGCACGTCGGCCGCGAAGGTGGCGGAGCGGTACCAGTCCTCGTCCGGTCCCATGCCGGGCCGATCAACGATGAGGCTGAATGACTCGGTCATGGCCGCCTGCTCGCCGCCGGGCGTTTCAAGCCGGATGGACTTTCTGAATCGATCGAATGCCGACTGCTCCTGCGTCAGCAGTGCGTTCGCGCGCTCCGAGACCGTTCCCTCGATGAAGGCGCTGATGCGTTCGCGCGCCGCGGCCGCTTCAACCTCGTTCTTCGCCCCGCGATGTGCGGAGCGAAGTGCGTACCACTGGTCGCGAAGGGCCTTGTCCTCGGCGATCACCTTCGTGCGGGCCAGCACCTGGTCCGACATGACGATCTGCTGTTGGGACTTCACGAAGACTTCCAGCTTCCGGTCGCCGTGCGAGTCGCTGCTGATCGGGCTGCGATTGGTCGGCTGCTTGAAGATCAGGCTGATCGTGCTGCGGTAGATCGCCGGCGCGAAAATCTGGCAGTAGAGCCACGTGCCGGCTGTGGCGCCCCCGACGATGACGGCGAGGAGCACCCACCGCTGGAAAACCACGCGGGAGATCTCACGAAGCGACTTCTTGCGATACAAATCTTGCATGTTTCTTCTCACCAGGACGGATTCTATGTCTTTTGATCGGCTGATATTAAGGAAAAAGTTGTGCCGGATGGAAGGCTTTGGCCTCGATCGCAATAATCGGAGCCCGCGCCGTTCCCGGTTTGGAGTGGATTGGCACCGTCAATCGGAGCCGCCCCGTCCCCGGGGCGGATTGGATCGGAGTCAACGATTGAAGCCTCAGTTGGAGTCGCCAGCTTGACCGGGAGCCAACTCCACCGGGCTGAGACAGCCCGGCTCTGAATGGCTGAGACAGCCCGGCTCTGAATGGCCGAGACGGCCTGGCTCTGATTGGCTGAGCCGCCTTTCACGATTCCCGGTTCGTCGGAAATCTTCCCAATTTGCAGAAAGAACACGGGCCGGCGTGTGCCGACCCGTGTTCTGGGGTGTTCAAATTCGATTCCGTGGCCGACTGGTCGCCTATCGTCCGATCCCCAGCGGGTAATGGCTGTTCTGTACCGGCACTTCGGCGTTGTAGGTCTGGTAGCCGAAGTTCATGCCGACCTGGCCGCTGTATGGAACGACCGCCCGGATGCCGCGGGTGAAGACCTGGTCGATCCAGTCGTTGGCCTTTGCCAGCCCGGTCGGCGGCACGTAGATGATGTCGCCGTCCGCGAGGTAGGGGTCATACCGGAACATCTCGCCGTTCGGCACGAATCCGCCCGGCCCCGGCTTCGTCGCGCCGAGAAGCGCGTCGAGGTCGAAGAAGATCGCTTCGGGGACCGGTTCATATTTCCGTCGCACCAGGAGAATCCGGCTCGCGTCGGCCCGCGGGTTGACGCCGCCCGTCTGGATCAGCGCCTGCATCAGCGTCACCGGCGTGGTCGCGGTGATCATGCCCGGACCGTAAACTTCGCCGTGGACGAAGATTCGCTTCGGTGCGAACTCCAAGGTCTGAAGCGTGACTTCAACCTCTTCAAGATCCGCCTCGGCGTATTTCTGGTCGAGCAGCGCCTTCGCGTCGCGAACCGTTTTCCCGGCGATGTAGCACTCGCCGACATACGGCAGATCGATCGTGCCGTCCGGCTTGATCGGCATCAGCCGAGACTGGCCGCGCGGGGCCGTCGTGATCGCCTTTTTCAACTCCTCGATCTTCACGTTGGCCGCTTCGACAACCACCGTCAGTTCGGGGTCCTTCAGTTGCGGCCGGTACTGCTCCTTCAGTTGAAGCTCGAGATCCGCCGCGGTGTAGCCGGCCGCGCGGACGCCGCCAACCAGCAGGCAGCGAATATTCCCATCGCCGCCGACGGTCACTTCCTGATTGAACTGCGTCTGAAACGGAAAGACGATGCGGATGCGGTCTTCGATCTTGAGCCGGTAGGGTTCGTCCGTGATGTTGTTGCGAACGTGGTAGATGATCTCGACGACGTCGCCCACGTTGAGGCGGTAAGGCGGGCGCTCGATGAAAAGCTCCGGCACGCCGGAGTGCGAGGCCGCGGGCTGGTAAAGCGTCGCCGGCTGGGGCGGCGCGGCGTCCGGAATCCAGTGATTCGAGCGCGTGCA
>CALLKH010000291.1 GCA_938008425.1 uncultured Planctomycetaceae bacterium
GGGGTGAATTCATCAATCGGAGACATGCCTTGCGAGTGGGTGTTGCCATTCTGATTGTGCTGGTCGCTTCGCCGGCGGTGTCGCGGGCGGGCGAGGGGTCATGGAATGACCTCATGCGCGGCGGAACCGTCGTGGTGGACCACCCGCCGCACAACACCGGCGGCCTCGCGTCGGACACCGATTTTCTGGACAACTTCGGGGACCCGCTCTGGCAGCGCGTGGCCGATCAGGTGACGGTCGCGCAATCAGCAACGATTGGCCGCATCAAGTGGTGGGGGTTTTATCACCTCGACAATCCGCCGGTGGACGAGACGTTTCGGATTCGGCTCTACGGAGCCCGGCCGACCGATGGTTTGCCGGATGAGTGCAACCTGTTGTTTGAGCACACAACATCAACTCAAAATCGGACCGGAACTGGGCGGCGAATCGCTTCTGGAGTGGCGCCGCACGAGTACCTATTCGACACCGCGCTCCCCTCGCCGTTTACCCTGCCGGCCGGAGTGACGCGATGGCTGGAGATCGTTCAGGTCGGCGACCCATCCACTCGCTTTCGCTGGGAGTTCAGCCTGGCGGATGACAACGGTCAAGCATTCAATAATCCCATCGTCGGTGACTGGCAGGCGACGAGTAGTACTTCGTCGAACAGTGCATTTCAACTCATCGCGGTGCCGGAGACTTCGACACTCTTAGCCGTGCTCCCGGCGCTCGTCCTGATCGTGCGCACCCGACGGTCGCACCGCGCCTGACACGTTTTGAAGGGCACGCAGGTGCCCGATCGGAGCCCCGATCTCCGATCGGGGTCGGCGTGCGTGGCATGCGAGCGCGTTGCGATGCGGAGCGCAAATTTGCGCTGGTGGGTGTCCGCTGGTGCGAGAGTCACTTCTCGCACTCACTCTTCCCGGAAATCCTTCCGGCCTCAAGACCAGCTTGGAGGCACTTTCGTCTAGATGATTGCGCGGCGGCCTGACTCGGAATCGATTGGTTCTCTCGCCGACCCCGAGCAGAGCTCGGGGCTCTGTTTGCATGGGCGATCGCAAGTCGTCGCGCCGGTCCCAGACGGAGAATCGCCGGGGGATCGGTCATTTTCTGGGGCCCGGCTCCCGGTTCGGGCGAAGATTGGGTCCCGGGGACGGCCCACAATGTGTTATGATGGGTTTTGATCCGGCGGGGCGCCGGTTCTTTGGATACCAGTGGTGAATCGCACGGCGAGGGGATCGCGGACCGGTGGGGAGCGACCCCGGCAACGGCCGTGCGACGGGAGAGTGGGGTACGCATGCGATTGGGATTCTTGCTCGCCATGGCCGGCGCGTCGGTCGTGGGTTTGATGACTGTGTCAACGACGAATGCGGTGGATCCGCGCGCAGCGAAGTCGGGCGAGGCGCGCCTGGCCGATACTGGCGCGGCAGAGTTGCCGGCGTCGCGTTCAGGCGAATCGTCCGTCGCTGCCGATGGCTCAGCAAACAGAACTTTCGTTGCGCTCGATCGGTTTGTCTTTGAAGACCAGATCGACGCAGGCGGAACGGCCACGATTGACCGATTGCCGCTGCCGGATGGCTCGATGGTTGATATCGCGGTGACACGCCGACGGCTCCCGGTTTCGACGACGCAGTTCGTCATCGGCCGGATGGGGCAGGACGACGTGTCAATTTCGGCCGACGTGGCCGGCGCGCTGGTGCTGAGAGGCACGGTGAAGGGTCGCCCGGATTCGTTCGTGTTCTTGTCGCTTTCGCCGTCGGGCGGCGGCGGTGGGATCATCGACCTGGGTCGGGGCGCCGCGCGGTATCGGATTTCAAGTCGGGACGTCGATGGGGCGGCCATGGCGCCGGGGTGGTTCAGCGTCGAGGCGATGCCGTTCGCCGGAGCCCGCGGACCGGGCCTGCCGATGTGCGGCGTGTCCGGCATCACGCCGGCCAACGAGTCGGAAGACCCAACCGGGGCAGACTCGGCCCCGCTTCCGGAGAGCAACGCCGACTCAGAGTCGCCGGCGGTTCCTCGCGGTGAAATCCTCGGCCCCACGCCCCAGCCGAAGCCGGGGCCGCATGTCATTCGCCTGGCAGTCGAGACTGACAACGAGCTGTTTGAACTGTTCGGCGATGCGGTCGCCACGGCGAATTACATTGCCCTGCTGTTCGACGAGGTCAGCGTGATCTTCGAGCGCGACGTCGACGCCCGCGTCGACCTGACGTACGTCCGCGTCTGGGATCAGTGGAACGACATGTTCAACGAGCCCGATCCGCTGGCGGCGTTTCGAAACTTCTGGAACGCCAACATGCAGGCGGTGCCGCGCGATGTCGCCCAGTTCGTCTCCGGCCGGCGCGATCTGCCGTATGGCGGCGTCGCCCATCTCGGTTCGTTGTGCGGCAGCACCGGCTATTCGGTCGTCGGCTATTCGCTCGGCATGTTTCCCGATCCGCAGTTTCCGAGCGTGTTTCATTACGACATTTTCGTGACGGCCCATGAACTCGGGCACAACGTCAACGCGCCGCATACCCACGGCATCGGGCTCGACAACTGCTTTGATCTCAATACGGTCGCCCGCCGCGGCACGATCATGAGCTATTGCAGCCAGACGGTGAGCGGCGGAAATGGCGTGAGTGATCTGCGATTCCATCGCGTGATTCAGAACATCATCGAGACTTACCTCGAAGGGCTTGCCTGCCTGACGCATGACTGCGACGGCAACGGCGTGGCCGACGAGCTGGATATTCTGACTGCCGGCGCGGACGTGAATGGCAACGGCATTCTCGACGTGTGCGAGGACTGCAACAACAACGGCACGCTCGATCCGGCCGACATCGCGGGGCTCACCAGCGCCGACGTCAACTCGAACGGCATTCCCGACGAGTGCGAGCCGGACTGCAATGGCAACTTCGTACCCGACGCGGCCGACATCGCTTCGACCTTCAGCAGCGATCTCGACAACGACAACATCCCCGACGAATGCCAGGTGGACTGCGACGCCAACGGGACGGCCGACGCGGTGCAGATCATCGCCGACATGACGCAGGATCGCGACCGCGACAACATTCTCGACGCGTGCCAGGATTGTGACAACGACGGCACGATTGACCTCGTCGAGCTGGACAATGCCCACAGCGCGTGGCTGGCCGGCCACGAGGGCGGCGTGCGGGCATTTCACGCGGCGAGCGGGGTGGTCACGCAAACGACCGACGAGCTCCAGGTGACCGAACCGAACGACGTGCTGATCACGCCGGATGGGCGCATCCTGGTGACGAGCGGTTTCGATAACCGCGTGGTCGAATTCGATCGCAGCGGCGCGACGGTCGGCGATTTTGTCGTCGCAGGCGCGGGCGGTCTCGTAGCCCCGACCGGCATCACGCTCGGACGCAATGGAAACGTCCTCGTTTCGAGCAATCGAACCGACTCGGTGCTGGAGTACGACCGAACGACCGGCGCCTTCGTCGGTGCATTTGTCGCGCCCGGCTCGGGTGGATTGGTCTCGCCGTTCGGCCTGGCGATCGGTCCGAATGGAAACCTGTTCGTCACGAGCGACGACGGCCGCATCCTCGAATACAGCGGCGCGTCGGGCGCATTTGTTCGCGAGTTCGTGAGCGACGAGGGCAGCGGCGGGTTAGACAATCCTCGCGGCCTCGCCTTCAAGCCGGACGGGAATCTCCTGGCCGCCGGTTACACCACGCGCTCGGTGTTCGAGTATGACGGTGCGACCGGCAATCTCATTCGCAAGTTCAACAAGGCGGGAACCGATGTGGCCGTCACGATGGCGGGGCCGTGGGGCGTGCGGATCGGCCCCGACGGCCAGGTCTACATCAGCCGCCACCTGCACAATGGTGGAGAGGCCGGCGGCGGGCACGACGACGATCACGATCACGGCGGATCGGGCGACATCGATCACCTTCATGTCAATTCAACGCGCATCTACGCGTTCGACGCCCGGACGGGCAACTTCATTCGCTCGTACGTCACCGGCAATGACACCGGTCTTCGATTCTCCACCGGGTTCGACTTCCTGCCGGGCTGGGACATCGACTGCAACAACAACCAAATCATCGACGGGTGCGATATTTCATCGGGCGCCAGCCTCGATGAAAATGGCAACGGCACGCCCGACGAGTGCGAAATCGACTGCAACAACAACGGCACGCCCGATCAGCTCGACATCTGGCCGCACGGCGATGCACTGGACTGCAACGCCAACGGCATTCCGGATTCGTGCGATATCGCCGCAGGTGCGAGCCGCGATTGCAACAGCGACGGCCGGCCGGACGAGTGCGAGTCGGTGACGGTGCTCTACGACAATTTCGAGCGCGACCGCGGCTGGACGACGGAGGTACTCGGCGCGACGGCCGGCCAGTGGCAGCGGGGCGTGCCGATCAACGATCCGAACTGGGCGTTCGACCCGGCGTTCGATGCGGACTTCGGCGGGCAGTGCTGGCTGACGGAGAATGTGCCGGGGAATTCGGACGTCGACAACGGGGCCGTCCGGTTGAGCTCGCCGATCATGGACATGTCGGCGGGCGTCATCACGATCAGCTATGAGTATTTCCTGCGGCTCAACAACACGACCGGCGGCGTCGATCGAATGCTGGTGGAGATCAGTTCGAACGGCGGCGCGGGACCGTGGATCGAGATCGCCCGGCACGATCGTGACGGCCTGCTCAACTGGCACTATCACCAGATCGATCACGCGCAACTGATCGCGGCCGGCGTGGCGCTGACATCGACGATGCAGATGCGATTCACGGTGAACGACGCCAATCCGCAGAGCACGGTTGAGGCCGGGCTCGACACCTTCAATGTGCGGGCATCGCTTGGCCCGACCTATCTGAACCCCGGCGACATGAACTGCGACTGCCGAACCGACGGCGCGGACATCGCCGGCTTTGTGTCGGCCATTCTCGATCCGCAGGCGTATCAGGCTGCCAATCCGACGTGCGATATTCTTCAGGGTGATTTCACGGGCGATGGCGTGGTGACAGAACTCGACATCGGCCCGATGGTGGCGCTGCTGGTCGGTCCTTAGGAGCCGCCGGCGTTCTGATGCGAATGCGGAAGCCGCCAGGTTCAAGAGCCGGAGAAGAAGCGTGCCCGGGACGCAGATGATCATCGAGCGATTGACTTCACCGGTGAACGAGGCCGACTTACGCGCGCTCGCGCAGCTACTGGCGGATACGGTAAGCAACGGCGATGCGGTGAGTTTTCTTGCGCCGCTTCCAGTCAACGACGCGGCGGCGTGGTGGCGCAAGACGTTGACGGAGTCGCATCTCAAATCGGTGTTTCTCGTGGCCCGGGATGCGGAGGGCATTGCGGGCACGGTTCAGCTTCACCCGGCATGGGCGCCGAACCAACCGCATCGCGCCGAGGTGGCCAAGCTGATGATTCACCCACGCGCCCGGCGCAGGGGTCTGGGCCGGCTCTTGATGCAGGCGGTGGAGAGTGCAGCGCGTGAGTCGGGGTGCACGCTCCTGACGCTCGACGCCAGGAGCGGCGGCGCGGCGGAACGACTGTATCGAGACACCGGCTGGATTCCCGTCGGCACCATCCCCGATTTCGCACTCGACCCGGACGGCCGCGGGATGCACGCCACTGTGATTTTCTATAAGAACTTGGTCGGGCCGGGCGACAAGCGCGGCGGATGAATCGTTCGCCGAGGCGATCTAATGGCGGGCTGTTTCGGACCTTGAACCTCGTTGATGGCTTCGCGTCACCCGATCAGGCGCTGGATCGGCTCGACTGTAGGCAGGTCGCGCCTCGACCGGCACGCGCGTCCGACTCTCACAATTCAACTCCAATCGTTGCGGTCGATCAGGGGTTAAGAACGGGTGCCGACGACCAGCCCCGCTTGTTAGGGGGCCTTCCGCATGTCATAATTCGATCGGTGTAATCGTGCGTAGAATGAAGGATGAGTGACGCCGCAGACACGCTGATCCACAAGGCCGTCGCGGGAGATACCGAGGCGCTGTCGGCGCTATTGCGCGAACACGGTCCGGCGGTGGAAAGCGCGCTGAGCATCGATCCCATCTGGCAGGCCGCACTGGAGCCGGCCGATGTCATGCAGGTGACCTACCTCGACGCCTTCTTCCGAATTCAATCCTTTGATGTCGACGGGGCCGCATCGTTCGCGACGTGGCTCCGTCGCATTGCCGAGAACAATCTGAAAGATGCGATACGCGGACTGAGCCGCCAGAAGCGGCCGCAGCCGCGAAATCGCGTGATGCCGGTCAATCTCGCGGATTCGATGGTGGAACTCTTCGACCTGCTCGGCGGCACGTCGTCAACGCCAAGCCGGCAGGTGGGTCGCCAGGAGCTTTGCTCGATTCTCGATAGCGCCATATCGGGGCTGCCGGACGACTACTCCCGTGTTATTCGCCTTTACGATCTGGAAGGGGCGCCCATCGGCGATGTGGCGGCGGCCCTGGGAAGGTCGCCGGGAGCGGTGCACATGCTTCGTGCCCGGGCACATGATCAGCTGAGGGTCGCACTGGGCTCGGCGTCGATCTTTTTTGACTCGGGCGGGTCGTGAAGGTCGCGGTGGTTCCGTCGCGTAGTAATCAGCGGTTCCTCAATCTCACCAGGCCCAGGCAGGAAATGATGGAATGGACGGCTCTTCAGAGTTGAGATCGCGCTCCACCCTCGACGGCCGACACGATGCGGCCATCGCCGCGGCGCGACTTCAATTCGAACGGGCGACCCGGCGCGCGACGTCATCGATCGAAGATTTGGATCGCCGGGGGGCGTCGGCTGCTGGTTGGTTGGTTGAGGCGTTGCCTGGGTACGAGATCGGGTCGGAGATCCACCGCGGAGGGCAAGGGGTCGTTTATCGTGGCGTCCAGCGCGGAACCCGGCGCGACGTCGCGATCAAGGTGCTGCGTGACGGTCCGTTCGGCGGCCCGCGGGAACGAGCCCGATTCGAGCGTGAAATTCAGATCCTGGGCAGCCTCAAGCATCCGAACATCGTCACCATTCACGAAAGCGGATCGTCACCGCACGGTTTCTACTTCGTGATGGACTTTATCCCGGGCAAGTCGCTCGATGCCCACGTATCGGAGACTCGGCCCGGAATACGCGAAGTAATGGCGCTCTTCGGCAGGATCTGCGATGCCGTGCACGCGGCTCATTTGCGCGGAATCATTCATCGGGATTTGAAGCCGGCCAATATTCGAGTGGATCAGAACGGCGAGCCGCATGTACTCGACTTCGGCCTTGCCAAGATCTGCGACGAAGACGGATCGGCGGCCGGTCTCTTGACGGTCGAGTCCAAAACGGGGCAATTCATCGGTTCGCTCGCATGGGCCAGCCCCGAGCAACTCGAGGGCCGGCCCGGCGATATCGACATTCGCACGGACGTTTACGCGCTGGGCGTCGTGCTCTTTCACATTCTCACTGAACGGCTGCCTTATGAAATAGGAGCCAACATCCGTGAGGTGATCGAGAACATCTGTCACGCTGATCCGCCTGCGCCGCGGTCGATTCGAGCCGAGATCGATCATGAGGCCGAGGCGATCGTGCTCAAATGTCTGGGCAAGGAAAAAGCACATCGCTATCAAAGCGCGGGTGAGATCGCCCGCGATATCGAACGATACCTGGCGGGCGAGGCGATCGAGGCCAAGCGGGGAAGCGGCTGGTACGTTTTCTCCAAGCAGATTCGCCGGCATCGCTTGGCCGTTTCAATCGCGGCGGTCATGATCGCGGTGGTTTCAGCCGCGCTGGTCACGTCGCTGGCGTTCTGGCGACAGGCGGTGCGGGAACGTGATTCGGCGCGCTTAGCGACGGCCGCGATGGAGGAAGCTCGCGACGAAGCGAGACAGCAGGAGACGATCGCGGCCTCTGTAACGCGGTTCCTGACCAATGATGTGCTTCTCAAGCTCGATCCGTACGACACGCGCGGCGAAGAGTTGACGGCGCATGAACTATTCGAAAGCGCGGCCAGGGAACTGGAACATGGTGCTTTCAGTGAACAGCCGCTGGTCGAATTTGAAGTCCGGACAATTCTGGGGCTGGTCAATCTCTGGTGGTCTGATTTCACCCCGGCGGAGTCGCAGTTTCGTTCCGCCCTGGAAATCGCGCGTCGTGAATTGGGTGATGAGCACGAAAAGACCCTTCGAACGCTCAGCCGGCTGGGCATGACGCTCTCCCGGCAGGGAAAACTGCTCGAAGCGGAGCCGTTGTTGCGGCAGGCGCTTGACACTCAAAGCCGCCTGCGGGGCGATGACGATCCCGCCACGCTGCTGGCGCGAAGTTCGATGGCGGGCTGGTATCTGGACGCGAACCGGCCGGCTGAAGCGGAAGCGCTCTATCAAAACGTATTGGAAGCCAGGACGCGCCTACAGGGACCGGAACATCCTGACTCCCTGGCCGTCAGATCCAAACTCGCCGGGGCGCTCGTGGAACAGGGCCGATATGAGGAGGCGGAGCCGATCTTTGCCGAGTCCATTCGCCTGAAGCGCCGCGTTCATGGCGATCGACATCCCGAAACGCTGCTTGAATTGATGCACTTCGCGACGGCCTTGCACTTTCTCGGCCGCTTTGATGAAGCGATGCCGATGGCGAAGGAAGCCTATGAGGGTCTCCGGTATCGAATGGGGGACGGACACGAATCGACGCAGTCCGCACTGATCGTGCTCGCCAACTTGAATCACGCCAAAGGGGACATGCCGACGGCCGAAACGCTGTATCGCACCGCGCTTCAACACCATCGGGAAAAGGGCAGCGGCGCATATCAGGTCATTGAAATTCTTGTACGGCTCGCGGCGGTTCTGACGGCCCAGGGAAATCCGACCGAGGCGGAAGGGTTCGTGCGCGAGGGGCTTGCTGTGCTGGATCGGGTCGGGGGAAATCCGAATGACCGGCTGCGGCTGTTGTCAAACCTCGTCAACGTGCTCGGCGAGCAGGGAAAATCGGCGGAGGCCATTGCGCCGGCGGAAGAGTGCCTCGAATTGGGACGTAAACTGTTCGGCGACGATCATCCGACGACCGTGGTTTTCATGAACAATCATGCGTTTGCGCTCATGGGGGCCGGCCGGTCGTCAGAGGCCGAGCAGCAGTTTCGCGAGGCGCTGGAGATGAAGCAGCGCCTCGGCGGGGACGAGGATAGCCTGACACTGGTCATGAAGCACAATCTGGCGCTCGTGCTGGTGAAGCAGGGCAAGCGCGACGAGGTCGAGTCGCTGCTCCGCGAAGTGCTCGACGGTCGCCGCAGGCTTTCTGGCGAGGACGATCAGTTTACGCTGAAGGCTGTGCATGCTCTCGCCACGGAGCTTCGCGATCAGGGCAGGCTGGATGAAGCCGAGCCGCTATTTCGGGAGGCGCTGGCCCGATCCGAGCGAGCCTGGCCGAACGGGCATTATCTGGTCGAGCACTTTCGCCGCGGGTTGGGGGTCTGTCTTACCGCGATGAAGCGATTCGACGAAGCGGAGCCGCTGCTCCTGCTCAGCCAGAAGCGCGATCTCGATTTGCTTCGCGAAGGCCATCCGGATCATGTCGAAGCGATCGAAAAGCTGATTGAGTTGTACGAGGCGTGGGGTCGTCGTGCATCGGCTGATGAGTGGCGGGCCAGGCTGTCCGCTCGGGACGATGCCGCCGCAGAGTCCGAACCCGGGTCGCGTTAGAATTCCCGCCGCCGATTGTCGCAATCCATTCGAATACTCCAACCGAGACTCGGGCTGCAACAAGCTTTGGAGTCACCGCCTCACCGGGACTTCCCATTAGGTCCGCTTTTTTTAGTTCCCAATACAGTTTGTATGAGTTTCGCGTGAAGCTGTTTCACCCCGCGTCGCGAAGGAACAATGCCGTCCGTCCCGGTGGAGCGGGGTGGCGAGTGGCAGCGTTCCGGCCGCTCCGTGGAAACCGCCGCAGTTCGCAACGGCTTTGCGAGGCGGTCCGCTTCCCAGAGTGACTTGGACGGCGGCGTCGCCCGGTTGCGTGGGTGATAGAAGGTGAGACAGGCCATGCCGATCATGCGTGATCTCAGTGCTGCGCAAATCGCCTTTCAGATTGCGGGCGAGTCCGCGGATCAGTTCCTTGTGACGCGCTATCGCGGGACCGAAGGACTGTGTCGGCTCTATCGATTTGATATCGATGTCGTCTGCGATGACACGTTGGTGGAATTCGACGCGCTGGTCGGCCGGGCCTGTGTGCTGAGCGTGAACACGAACGAAGGCGGAAGGTGGTTCCACGGCATAGTCGGTCGACTGGAATTGACGAACGAGACGGTGGGGCAGTGTTATTATCGCATCGAGATGGTGCCGGCCGTCTGGACGCTCACCCATCGCTACTCGTCGAGGATTTTTCAGAACAAATCGACCATCGAGATCATTGAGGAGGTCCTTCACGGCGCGGGCGTGAGCGGCGACAAGTTTCGAGTGGGGCCACTGGAACAGACCTACGCGCCGCGCGAATTCTGCGTCCAGTACCGTGAGACCGATTTCAACTTTATCTGCCGCCTGATGGAGGAAGAGGGCATCTGGTGGTATTTCGATCAGCGCGAAGACGGGCACGTGCTTGTTCTGGCCGATTCCACCGCTGCGTATCAGACGATGGAAGGCGGTTCGGAGTTGACCTTCAGGTCGCCAACAGGGTTTAACATCGAATTGGATCATGTCTCGCGGTTCAGCCGAAGTCAGGCGGTGCGGCCCGGGGCCGTCGTCTTGCGCGACTACTCCTTTGAAAGCCCCCGGCTCGATCTGGAATCCCGTCATGACCTCGGTCGCGACGGCGCACTCGAATTCAGCGATTACCCCGGCGAATACGACAAACGCAGGGCCGGCGATGCACTGGCACGCCTTCGGACTGAAGAGTTCGAAGCCGGGCGCGTTGTCGCCCACGGTCGAAGCAACTGCCCGCGCCTGCGGCCCGCGTGCAAGTTTGAGCTGTTCGATCATCCGTCGGAGAAACTGAACGGCGAGTATCTGCTCACGGCCGTGACGCATGTGGGCCGGCAGTCGTCGCCGCGCACTGTTGATCACGCCAGCGGCCGATCGGCGCTGCTTGATCCGGGCCTGCATCAATCCCTGATCGCGGCCCGGCAGAGCGACGACAGCGAAGTGCGACGGCTGGCCGAGGCGATTCTGCAAGTTTCGGGAAAACTCGGTCGCCGCGAGTCCGTCGCGCATCAGGAGCCCGCCGATTGGCTCTTTCATGGTGGTCAGGTTTCGAACGACCTGTCCTCGATTGCGATCGCGCTGGGCCTGGGCCCGCGCGAGGCGCTGAGCCTCGGCGGATGGACTCATGACAGTGGGGTGGGGCTGTCGCAAACTGAAACAGCATCGGTTTACGAGTGCCAGTTCGAGTGCATTCCCGCGACAGTCGTCTATCGTCCCTCGCGCGTGACGCCGTGGCCGGTGATGCGCGGCTCGCAGACGGCTCGGGTTGTGGGACCGGAGGGTGAGGAGATTCATACCGACCCGTACGGCCGGGTGAAGGTGCAATTCAACTGGGATCGGCAGGGGCGATTCGACGAAAGGTCGTCCTGCTGGATTCGCGTGAGCCAGGGGTCGGCGGGCGGTCAGTATGGAATGATGTTTCTGCCGCGCGTGGGGCAGGAAGTGATCGTCGATTTTCTTGAGGGTGATCCGGATCGGCCGATCATCACCGGCCGGGTTTACAACGCGGATCAGATGCCGCCGTACGCGCTGCCGGCTGAAAAAACCAAGAGCGTCATCAAGACGAACAGTACGCCGGATGGCGGCGGCGCCAATGAGATTCGATTTGAGGACCTTAAGGATTCGGAGCAGATTCTTGTCCACGCTCAGAAGGATCTGCATATCCGGGCCAATCACGATCGGGTGACGAGCGTCGATCGCGATGATCACATCTCCATCGCGGGAGACAGAATCGAGTTAATCAGCAAGTCGCGGCACAGCGAAGTCAGGCTGGATGCCCTGACGAAAATCGGCGGCAAGCGGCTGACTGAGGTCGCGGGTGATGTCGGCGAGGAATTCAAATCGAACCACAGCGAGAAAGTGGCCGGCGCCTATCACCTCAAGGCGGGCCGCAAGATCGTCATCGACGCCGGCGAAGAACTGACGCTGAAGGTCGGGGGCAACTTCATCAAGATCGATGCGGGCGGCGTCACGATTCTCGGCAAAATGGTCAAGATCAACAGCGGCGGCAGCGCGGGCAGCGCATCGCTGGTCGGGTTGAAGGCTCCGAAACGACCGTTGGTCGCGGATACCGTGAAGCCAGGGGCGGACGTTCACTATTCGGACGCCGGAGATGTTCCTGCTGGCGGTCCGATTGAAGCGGTGAAGGGTCGTCGATTCAGAACTTCGTGGATTGAAGTCGAAGTCGTCGATGAAGAAGGCCGTCCGGTTGTCGGAGAGGCTGTTGACATCATCGGCCCCGAAGGCGAACCGCTTCATGGGATCACCGGCGCCGATGGCGTGGCACATATCCTGGTGCCCAAACCGGGCGACTGCGGAATCACCTTTCCGAATCTCGACGGATTCGCGTGGGAGCAGTTGTCATGAGTTTTGAGTCAGGAAGCGGGATGATCGGCCGGCGGCAACAGATGGCCGCGAGAATTCGAGCCGAGTTGGAATCGCGTGTGCGGGAACGGAGTGCCGCTGGGCGTTCGCAGACGGTCAAGGCCAGTTTGCCGGCAGCACAGGAGATCGAAAGCCCGAATGGATGCGGGCCGACGGGTGAGGGGGAGTTCGTCGTCGGGGAGGGCGACTGCCTCTCGTCAATCGCGTCGTCGTCCGGCTACTTCTGGGAGACGATCTGGAATGATCCCGCCAACGCTGCGCTTCGAAGCGCCCGCGGCAACCCCAACGCTCTTCTACCCGGTGATCGGGTGACCCTCCCGGCCAGATCGATGAAGCTCGGCTCCGGTGTGACGGAGATGCGGCATCGGTTCGTGCGGCGCGGTGAGCCCACGTGGCTGGTGCTCAAGCTGCTCGACGAGTCGGGTGATCCGCGGCCGAATCTTGCCTACACACTGATCGTCGACGGCGACGAACGTGCGGGCATCACTGACGGCGACGGTCGCCTGCGGGAACCGATTTCGGGCCGCGCGGCACAGGCGGTTCTGCGAATCGATGGCGAACAGAGGGAACAGTACGCCCTGAAGCTGGGGCGCTTGGATCCCGCACAGGCGGTGAGCGGTATGCAGGCGCGACTGAACAATCTTGGATACGCCTGCGGACCGGTGGATGGCAAGATGGGCCCGCGAACGATGGCCGCGCTCAACCGATTCCGGGCCGACGTCGGACTGCCAACGTCACAGAGTGTCGATCATGCGACACAGGAAAGACTGGAGGAGCATCACGACCAGATGGTGCACATTCATCGCCGGGATACGAGCGCCGGGAATGATTATCTGACGGAAGAGCAGTGGGTGCGGTCGCCCGACCAGGATTGAGTGGCTTGCCCGCACTCCGGTGCAGCCTTGCGAAGTCTGTTCGATCATTTGAGAGGAAAAACCATGGCGTGGCCGCCTTTTGACATTCCCGAGTGCGTCGCTCTGCCGGAGGCCGTCGAGCGGTCGACGGCCGCCTCAAACCGCGGAAACACCCTGCGTGTCTACCGGCCGCCGGTCGCCGAAATGCGGATTCATTACGAAACGCAGTTTCGATTTGTGGAATTCTATCGCGTGGTTGATCGAACGCCGTTCTGGGAGAACGTCGGTCCCGTGCCGATGCCGCAGCGGGACTTGACGGAAGCAGTTCGAGGTGCGCCGAGTGGGTGGCTGGAAACAGACGACGACTTCGTTCACATTGATGATGATCGCATCGAAGTGAATGCCGCTCGACAGGTGGTGCGAACGGCGACGCCGACGTCACATCATGTGCAGATCGGCCGCACTCGGACGAGGTTGGCCCTGGGTGAATCTCGCAAGATTTCCGGTGATGCCGAGGAGCGCCGGATGATCTGGGTGCCGCTGGGGGGCCAGCTTCCGGCGCATGTGCCCGCTCCCGAGGGCCG
>CALLKH010000292.1 GCA_938008425.1 uncultured Planctomycetaceae bacterium
GTCGATATACGCGTTCTTTTCGGACCGCAGGTAGAATCGAATCTGTTCCTGCCGCCGACGCGCTTCGCTCTTATGCTCGATGATGTCAAACCGTCGCTTCCTCGCGACAACGACCGTCGGCACGCGATCGTTGAGGATGTCCTCCAGTTTGTAGTACTCAACCGCCGCGTTCGTGTCCGATTGAACTTTCGGTTGAAGCGCTTTCATCCTGGCATCGATCGGATCGGTTGCCATTTTCACATCCGTATCCTTCGGCAGATGAAAGTAAGTATTGACGATGCCTTCGTAGTGCCCCTCCGCGAGGCGATGGCCCGCAAGGTGGCCATAGTACTGCGTCGCCTCGCCCTGCGCCGCGGCGTCGCCCATATCGGCGACGATCGAAACCGCCGTGAGTGAGCGAAAGAACACGGGCAACTCCCGCTCCTGTCGGTCGAGGAGTTTCTTGATCTGATCGACCCGGTCGCGAAGGTCGAAGAATCGCATCAACTCGCCCGATCGAACGAGATGCCGGTTCTTGAGCTTGTCGGTGTCGTCCAGGATTTTTTCGAGGACTTCGTCCGCCTGCTTCGGGTCGGCGCGCTTCGGCAGCGGCGTCGGCGCGTCCATCTCCGCGCCGAGCAGGAACTGCTTCAACAACTTCGCGGCTTCGTCCTTGGGCAGGTAGCCATTCGGGGGCTTGGGCAGCATTGTGGTCTGAATCCCTCCCAAACCTTAAAGGTTGCTGTTCGGCGCCGGCAACAGGCGGCGCAGAGAAGTCAAAGTCGAAGCCGACAGCGTCCTGAATCGATCAACCGAGGTCAGCTGACCGGCTCCGCCGAGCGTCGCCTCCTCCGCCTCGATTCCCGTCGCGCCGACTTTCACAATATTGAATCGAACCGTCAGCGGACGAGCCGACATTCGCTTGTGAATGAAATTCGGCTCGCGATTGAACGCTGACATCCATTCCGAGTACGCGAGGTTCGTATTATTGTCGTACGAATTGCCGAAAAGATCGCTTTCGTTCGCGTCTGTCAATGTCGTGTGGAACGCGTCGAGCAGCACGTGACCGGCCTCGTGCGTCAGCACCGTTCGCGCATCGACGCCGCCCGCGTCCACGAATACGGCCATCGACATCTCCGTCAGCGGGCGAATGCGCTCCGCGATTCCGCGATACGGCAGCATCGCCTTGCCGAGCAGTTCCGGCCGCGTGAACCCGCCGACCACGATAACGCCGAGATGATTGCCGCCCGTGTTGAAATTCTTGCACACGGCGCGGAAGTCGATGCTCGCCGCGATCTGCGCCGGGCCGGCCGGCGTCGACGGATCGGTGTATTGCGACACATTGTCATTGGTGGACATCGTATTGAAGCCGCCGCTGTGGCTGAGCTTCTGATCGCTGTCGCTCGACGTGGCCGAGAGCACCGTGGCGAGCGAATCGTCCGCGTTGAAGCAGAGAATGTCGCAGGAGCCGAATTCATCGCCCGAACTGGAAATCGGCGGATTCGGCGAGACCCGGCACTTCACGCCCTGGGCGCGAAGCGCGGTGACGAGCTTGTTTGCGGTCTCCTGCGGCTTGGCCTTGCGATCAGTGCGAATCTCCGCCGTCACGTCGCCGGTCGAGAGCCGCACGCGCACGCGCATCGTCCCGCCGCCCGAGGCCTTCACGCCGTGATAGTCCGACACCACGATCATGTTCTTCGGCTCGGGAACGTCGCGAATCGCTCCGCCGACGAGCAGCACGCCGACATTCGCCTGCGCAAGCGTCAGTCGCATGTTCTCGAAGATCATCTTGTTCATCCGGGCGTCGTTGATGCCGGAGCCGCCCGCCCCGCCGACGCGCACCAGATTCACGCGCATGACCTTCTCATCCTTGCCGACATCAGCCAGCGAAAGTGCTCGGCATCGGCCGTTTGCATCGGCGGTTTCACAGTTCGGTTCGGGCGCGAACGCCATGACGCGAAGGTCGAGCACTTCGATTCGGTTGTCGGTGGTCACATGCTGGACCACGAGCGTCTGCTTGGAGACATCGGTGCCGCCGTCGGCCGTGGGGTTGGTTCTTCCATGGGGGCGCTTGGCGGTCTGGTCCTGGGTGTCAACGACCAGCCGCAGGTAGTGTGAGCGATACCAGGGCGAATCCGGCGCCACCTGCTTGCAGATGACATCCACAAGCTTGGTTCCCGGGTCGGTCATGTCGTCCCATCGCTCAATCTGATCGGAGGCATTGAGCACCGGCATCTGCGACTGGAGCACGACCTTCACCTCGGCGTCGCCGCGCGCCTTGGCGATCGGGTCAAAAACCTGGATCTTGAAATGATCCGGATCGGCGCTGGCGCCGGCGTCGTGGCCGAAGAACGTGTGATCCTTCCAGTTCGCCGTTGTAAACCCGGTGCCCTGGCGTGTGGGCACGTAGTTGCTGACGGCAAGTTGCCGCTGGATGTCGCTGAGTGCCGCCTGCGGCGTCGCGCGGTTGTGATCCTGGATGATGAAGACCCGCTGCTTTCGTCCCAGCCGCTGAAACTTGTGCAGCATCTCGGTCTGTCCGTCTTCTTCCTTCTGGGTCGTCTCCGGGATGTCGATCCGTTCGCCGGCGCGCACCTGGCGCGTCGCCAGCGTGGGATTCAGCGGGCGCAGCTTCGTGCAGTTCTTGAAGCCGTGGTCGACTCCAATGCTGCACAAGGTGTCACCGTCCCTCGCCAGAATCGTTCGAGCAACTGCCATCGATCTCTTGTACTCCAATCCTCAGAGGCCGCACGCGGTCGGCCGCAATTCAATCAGGGATGCCGAATCCATGCCTCGGAATCCAGCCGCGGGAACCTGATCTTGCAGGCCCCGGGCTTGATGTTGTTCACCTTCGCGCGGCCGTTGGCATCCGTCATGCCGCGCTTGATCTTTCCATCGGACGTGGTGATTTCATACCGCTCGCCAGCGACCGGCATTTCGGCCTCATCGACGAGTTCGATTTCGATCCAGGACGTCTCATCGGGCGCGGGCGGCTGATCCGGGTCGTCGCGGCCGGGCACATCCGGCGCCGGCGGCAGCGCCGGCGGCGGCTGACCGGGACCCGCATACCGCGTGTCCTTTCCGGGATCAGACTTGTCGGCGTAGCTCGGATCTTCCGCAGCGGCCGGTGACATTCCCGCTCCGCTCGCAGGCGCGACGGACGGTCCCGCGCCGCTGTTGATGTAAACCGTCGAGCCGACGATATGTACTCCGGATGAACTGAGCGTAATGGAACT
>CALLKH010000293.1 GCA_938008425.1 uncultured Planctomycetaceae bacterium
GGTGTTCGATGTTCGACTGGTGATTCCGATCACCGCCAACGTCGAGGTTATCGTCGGCAACGGACCGGTGCAGGTGACCAACCTGGTCGGCAATGTGGAAATTCACACGACGGTCGGCGCGGTCACCCTGAACAACATTGATGGAAATGTGATCGCGGAGACCACGCGCCACGCCGTCAGCGTCAAGGATGCCTCGGGCAACGTTCGCGCCATCACCACGGAGTCGGACGTCGAACTTCGGCTCGCCCCGGGTGCGGAAGGGCAGGTCTATGCCGAGACGACCAGCGGCGACATCAACATCACGCTCGACAAGGGTACGACGGCGAGCCTCGATCTTCAGTCGGCCGACGGGGCGGTGACCGCGAATCTCGGCGGCTTCACCGTATCTGATATTACCAGCGGCGCGGGCTATCTCACCGGCGTCCTGAACGGCGGCGGCGGCATGATCGAGGCGCGAAGCGAATCCGGCCAGATCATTTTCGTTGGAATGTAAGCGTCCCCAGCGATCAACTCGCAATGGGTGCCGAATACTTGGCATCATTTCAATTGACCCTCTCCCAGCCGCGGAAGCGGCGACAGACTGTAGCCCACGGCGCAAGCCGTGGGAGAGGGGACGAACGAAACAAATAGCCCCGTAGGGGCGAAAGACCCGAATGCCCCTCAAGCCTCCGACCAGTTACACCAAACTCGTTCGCGAAACGCTGCATTGGCTTGTTGAACGCCAGTGGATTGAACGCCCGCTCGAAGCCCGCGGCGAGGATCAGTATCTCCTGTTTCATGCCGTGCGTCTGCACGAATCGCTCACGCGGCTTCCGAAGGCCACCGACGAAAACCGGCGCTGTCTCGTCGTCGGCTCGTGGGGACTTGAGGTGCCGTATCTCGTCGATCGCCTCGGCTGGACCGACGTCACCTGCATTTGCGCGCCGAACGAGTCCGGCGACTATCCGATGGCCCAACTGAACGCCGCGGGTAACGGAGCGACGGCCCACCCGAAAGCCGAGTACCGGTCGGGATCAAATGGCGCCGGTTTTTCGCATACACCAGCTCGGCCGCGCAACCGAGCGTCCGCCCGGCCTCGAACCATGACGCGTCCGCATCCGAATGAGCCGCGGCAGTTCGAATTCCAGGTTCTTGAACATGATCTCGAATCGGGCCCGATGCCATTCGCCGACAACACGTTCGGTCTTGTCGTCTTTTGGGGCTGCTTTGAACATCTGCGGCACGATCCTGAATTCGGCCTTTATGAGATCAATCGCGTCACCGCGCCGGGCGGCGTCGTCAGTCTCGTCACCGACAACGCCATCAGTTTTCAGATGACGCATGCGATGCTTCGCGGCCGGCCGCTGCCCATGCGGCTGCACCACCCTGCGCCGGAAGGGCACTGGCGGCTCTACACACCGCCGGAGATCGAAGAACTGCTCAAGGGCACCGGCTGGAACGTCGAACTGCTGACCTCGATCGTGCCCGATCCGCCGGTCTATTGGAAATGGTGGAAGCGGTGGCTCTTCAACCGGCTTGTCACGGGCTATCGCCGCGGATT
>CALLKH010000294.1 GCA_938008425.1 uncultured Planctomycetaceae bacterium
TGTTGATCGCCGAAAAGGGAATTCCGACGGCGGCGGGCACTCTGGAGGTTACCGTCAGCGTGGGTGCGATCTCCATCGACAAGCTTGATCAGCCGATCGATCCTTCGATCATCATCGCTGCCGCGGATGAACAACTCTATCGGGCAAAGACTGGCGGCCGCAATCAGTCCTGCCATGCCTTGTTTGGGACCGTCCACTCCCAGTCTCCCGGGCCTGTTGCCGGCTGATCCGGACGGTCAAACCATCGTCCACACCCAAGAGGCTAACCGAATGTTCGGACCTCGGCTCTCAACCCTTCTTGCGGAACTCCTGGTGGTCTTCGCGGCTCTGACATCGGCGACGCGGGCCGCAGCAGATCCGCCGATTCCGCCTACACTTGTGTACAGCCGGGGCGGTTCACCGTCTCCTCGATCCAACACATGGAACGGCCAATCCTGGAGCAGTGCAACTGCGTTGCCTTCGTTCGGGGCTCAGCCGATCTGGGTCGTCCTCCAGAGATGCCCAACTCGAAATGAACTCGCGCTGATGACACTCGACGACGCCCAAGACGTCAACATCTCATTCTTTGATGGCAATGCCTGGACCCTCCCGAATGAGATCTGCAGCAACACCTCGCTACACAACGATCGCTGCGCGATGATCGCCTACGAGTCGAAGAGCGGCGACCTGCTCATGGTTTACTGGAATGCCGACCTGAAAAAGCTTGGCGTTCGTACCTCCAGCGGCGGGGCGATTTCGGCCGAAATCCCATTGGCACTGCCATCCAACAAGAAAGTGAGATTCGTCAGGCTTGAGTCAAAGGCGACCACCGATGAGATCATGATGCTGGCGATGAACGATGCGAATGACCTCTATGCTGCCGTCTGGAACGGCAACGCATTTGGAACCGTCACCACGTTGGAAACGAAAGCGAAAACCGACGGAAACGAGTGCTTCGACGCAGCGTACGAATCGATTTCGGGCGATTGCCTCGTCGTCTATTCCGAAAAGAAAGAGAACGCACCCCGATACCGGATCTGGGACGGCGCGACCTGGACCCCGGAACTCTCGATGCCGAGCGTCGGCGGCGAAGGGATGTGGCTCAGACTTGTCTCGAATCCCAAGACGGACGAGGTCCTGTTCGGCTCGATTGACTCCAACAAGAATCTAAACGTGAGCCAATGGAACGGCCAGGCCTGGGCGACTACCCAGCAACTCAGCAGCAACATTCCGTTCAATGATCGTCGCGGATTCGACATGGCGTACAACCGTGGCGGAGACACGGCGGTGATCGTCTTTGCCGAGTCCACTTCCCCGTCGCCCCAATGGAGGGCGTGGAGCGGCTCAACGTGGTCGAGCCAGCAGTCGGGTCCCAGCATCAGCGGGGGCGCGATGTTCGTACAAGCGATCACCTCAGATACACCCGGCCAGATTCTGTTTGCGCTGTCGGATCAAAACCTCGGACTGAACGTCTTTCGATGGACCGGGACAGGCATGAGCAACAATGCGGTCGTTGAGAGCTGGCTTGGAGGTGACCAAAAAGTGGAACAATTCATGATCGCGGTGCCACCGGAAACCGCCAAGAAGCGTATCACAAGATGGCGCGAAGTTCCCAGAGCCGAATGACGAGGCGTCAGCAAAAAAACCAGTGACCGGCATAGACTCCTGAAATTCTGGTAATTAATCCACCCACGGACCCAGCGAATACAATTTTTCAAGCGCATGCCAGGTCAGCCCAGCGCTCCTTGATTCGGCTTTGCGGTTTGAGCACTCCCGACTCGCAGACCATTCTTCGATTCACCCATCGGAGAAGCCATCGGCAACCTGGGTGCGAGAAAACATCGCCATTGACAACCCCTACGATCCGCGCCCGACATCGCGGGCATGGACGACATCGCAGCACGACTCATCGACCTTCTTCTCCTCGCCGGGGCGGGGTGGATCGGACACCGGGTCACGGCGCGGGCCAGCGGGGAGGGAGCCCGCGACGCGGCCCAGGCCCAGACCCGCGCCGCCCACCATGAGGCCCGCGCCGCCGACGACGCCGCGTTCGAGGCGGCTCACGGTGCCTTTCACGAGGCACTCGCCCAGACCGCCCAGGTCATCCGCAACCAGGCCCAACTCCTCGGTGAATACTCCAAGCTCCTCGATGTTCTTCGCGATCACCGGGACCAGACCCTGCACACCGTCGCCGCCGCCGTTGCCGATGCCGTGGCACTCGGCCTGCGCACCGGGCCCGCCGGCGCCACGCCCGCGCCGGGCGAATTGGGTGGCCATTCGGCCGGGGCGGGGACCTCGCCGCCTCTCGGGTTCGGGCGGCGAACCGACGGCCGCAATAGCGACATCGACCGGCCCGAGGACCGGGACATCAACCCCCAGGATGTGGCATGACGCGGATCGCCCCCTTCGATCCCGGCGAGACCGCTCGGACCGTGCGCACGGCCGACCTGGACCTCCTGCGCAATCCCCGTGACACCACCACCTTCATTAAGAAGGTCGTCGCCGACGATGAACGCAAGCACGACCCGAGTGAGAAATGTCGTCCCCCTACGACATCCCAGGTCGGACCCCCTCCCGCCCTTAGAATTATGGGTCTCTGAACAAGATTATTTTCGTCGGTCGCAAGGGCTCGGTGTTCCGCGACTTGCAAACTTATCCACCGTGTTAACGACGAATCTCGCAGGAAAAATCGGCGAAAACCGCTTGCCAAGGACCCTAACATTTACCTAATATCACTCGTGATCCTGTTCGGATGCCACCCAAGGCAGCCCGCCGTGGCCAGGGACTCGGTCGACACGGATGTCGACGGCGGGCGCTCTATTCAATTCGGGCTCTCTTCTCGAACGACCCGAGCGTGTCACGGCGCCCTGCGCTGTGATACAGAGAGGACGTCATGGTCCCATCGAATCTGGCAATCGACGAACGGGCCAGCACCATCGCTTCGATCACGTCGAAACTTTGGTCTTTTTCGCCGGCGTTCCTTTTTGCACTCGATCATGAGCTTTCTTCACGGCTGCCACCGCAGCGGCACCCGAATGCTGATCATCGCGAAGCCAGGGGGGGCGAACCGTCAGGTGCTCGGGGCCCAGATCATCATCCAGCAGCCAGTCCGCTGAGACTCTCAGTTCCTTCGTCAGCTTGATGGCCAGGCGATAGTCGAGTCCGCGCCCGCGCCGAATGGCCTCGTGCAGCGTGCTCGGCTTGACTCCGGCGCGCTCCGCGATTCGCTTGATCGAAAGCCCAGATTGTTCTGAAGCCCACTTAATTTTTTCGAAGAGATTCACGTAAATCATTCCACCGCGAAGGCTTGCCAACCTGCAAAATAATTACAGTTTAATGTTGGCATCCTACATTTTTATGTGTATATTATACTCATATATGGTTTCCGACGCAATCCACAACTCGGTCCGCAGGATGGTCAGCCTGCACGCCGCATCGCATCAGAAGATTCGGCAAATCGCACGCGAAGAGCGCCGAACGATCGCCTCACAGTTAGAGGTCATCATCGATGAAGCCCTTCGCGCCCGAGGCCGGGATCCGGAGACACTGCAACCCATTCGCTCAAACATCGCCCAGGAGGTTCGACATGCCTCCTGATACCCAGCACGAATTCCATGTTTCCTGGGCGCAACCCGATGGCCCTGTTACGCCGGACCGCGATTGCCCACGCGTGGGGCAACGTGACTCCCGGGCGACATTATGGCCGATGCGGCCCGGCGGCGCCTATCGCCAATCGAAACATTCTTTTCTTCCGCCCGACCGGGCGGGCGCAGATCCTGGTCATGCACGGGTCCCTTCCTCTCTCCGGCCCGAACGCCCGTGCATTGACCACTGCGGGGTGGAGCAGCGGCAGCTCATCGGCCTCATAAGCCGAAGGTCATGGGTTCGAGTCCCATCCCCGCGAATGCAAACCTCTCCTTCTCTGCCGGCCGTCCGCTCGGC
>CALLKH010000295.1 GCA_938008425.1 uncultured Planctomycetaceae bacterium
CGGAGCCGCCGGCCGATTCGACGAAGATGCGCCCAACGCTTACGCCGCCGCCCCCCGGAACGCAGATGTCGGAACCCGGCGCTGCAAAGGCGACCCAGGCGCCGACGAAGGCTCACGGAACGACGGTCGAAAACGTCGACGAACTCATCATGTCGCCGAAGCACGTGGCGAAGATCGACTACATCAGCTCGGCCAAGATGTCGCCCGACGGTTCGCGGGTCGCCTACTCCAAGAGCCTGCCGCGCGATCCCTATGAAGTGCCCGACTCCTACAGCCCGGAGTTTGAAGACGGCGTGCCGCGCTCGGAGCTGTATGTGATGACGGTGGCCGACGGGAAGAGCTCGCTCTTCGTCGGCCGCTACAGCGCGATCGGCGGCATTCAGTGGCTGCCGGACAGTTCGGGCCTGTCGTTCACCGCCAAGCGCCCGCCGGACAAGAACAAATCGCTCTATGTCATTCCGCTCTCAGGCGGCGAGGCCCGGCGCGTGCTCGCCCACGAGACCGACATCGGCCAGTACACCTGGAGCCCCGACGGCACCCGCGTGGCGTTCATCTCGACGCCGAAGGAGCCCAAGGAGAAGGAGTCGCTGAAAAAGAAGGGCTTCAAGGCCGAGGTGTACGAGGAGGACCTGCGGCCGGCGAAGCTGTGGATCAGCCGGGTGTCGGAGACCGAGGCTGCTCCGGAGCCGGAGGCAGTCGAAATCGAAGGCCACGTCAGCGAGGCGGCATGGAGCCCCGATGGCGCGAAGATCATGGTCAAGGTCGCGCCGACGCCGCTGACCGACGACATCTACATGAAGCAGCGCATCGAAATCGTGGATGTTGCCTCGCGGAAGGTGATCGTGAAAATCGAAAACCCCGGCAAGCTCGGCGATGTCGAGTGGAGCCCGGACGGCGAAAACCTCGCGATCATTTCGGCCGAGGATATCAATGATCCCGGCGAAGGCCGTCTGATGGTGGTCTCGGCCGGCGGGCGGGAGCTGCGCGATCTCTTGCCGGGCGTCGAGGGCCACGTCAAGGCGATCGGGTGGCAGGGAAACGGCACCATCATGTACGTGATGGATTCCGGCTGCTGGACGGAGTTCGGCAGGGTGGACATCGCCGGCCGGACTCAGAAGACGATCGTGCCGGCGGGCGGGTCGATTCTCGGTTCCATGTCGATGTCGGATGACGGCTTCAGCGCCGCGTTCGTAGCGTCGTCGCCCAGGCACGCGCCTGAGCTGTACCTGATGAAACACGGGGACGAGGCTCCGACGCGCATGACGGACTCCAACCCCTGGCTGTCGATGCTGCATTTCGGCGAGCAGGAGGTCATCGAGTACACGGCCCGCGACGGCCTGAAGATTCAGGGCGTGTTGATCCGGCCGGTGGGGGAGAAGCCGGGCACGCGGTATCCGCTGATCGTGAGCGTGCATGGCGGCCCCGAGGCGCACGAGAGCAACGGCTGGATCACGAACTATTCGCGGCCGGGGCAGGTGGCGGCGGGGCGGGGCTTCGCGGTGCTGTACCCGAACTACCGCGGCAGCACGGGCCGCGGCGTGAAGTTTTCGAAGCTGGACCAGGCGGACTACGCGGGGGCGGAGTTTGACGACCTCGTCGACGGCGTGAAACACCTGGTCGAAATCGGCCTCGTCGATGAAAAGAGGGTGGGTGTCACCGGCGGGTCATACGGCGGCTACGCGTCGGCGTGGTGCGCGACGAAGCTGACGGAGCATTTCGCGGCGAGCGTGATGTTCGTCGGCATCAGCGACCTGATTTCAAAGTTCGGCACGACCGACATTCCGAACGAGATGTACCTCGTGCATGCCCGCAAGCAGCCGTTCGAGGATGACAACTGGGACTGGTTCCGCTCGCGCAGCCCGGTGTACTACACGCCGCAGGCGCGAACGCCGATTCTGATTCTGCACGGCAAGGACGATCCGCGGGTGCATCCGAGCCAGTCGCTGGAGCTGTATCGCTATCTGAAGACGATCGGCAAGGTGCCGGTGCGGCTGGTCTGGTATCCCGGCGAGGGCCACGGCAACGGCAAGGCGGCGGCGCGGCTGGATTACAACCTGCGGATGATCCAGTGGTTCGAGCACTACCTGAAGGGCCCGGGCGGCGAACCGCCGGCGGACGAGCTGGACTACGATCTGCCGGAGAAGAAGGACAAGAAGTCGAAAAAGGCGGCGGAGACGAATGGTGAATGACGCTTTAGCTTTGCCCGGGTGCCCCATCCCTTGCGCAGCAGGGATGGGGGACGGACAGGCGCAGCGGAAAACCATCCCGATTCTCTCAGTCTCCCACCCCGGCCTTCGGCACGGGATGGGGCACCCGGGCGTTACGTCAGTTGGGCCGCGATATGCTACGTCTATCAATCCTGGCGTTTGTTTGGACGATGGTCGCGGTGTTACTCCTCGGCATTTCAGCCGCGATGGGCTTGCTGTGGCTGGCCTATGGTGAGCCGCCGATATCGCCGGAGCTGGCTCTTGCGATTATTGTTTTGTCGGCGACGGCGGGGGCGTACGTCATCTTTCGACTGATTCGGGCTCTCCGGCCTCGGGACGAGCTCCAGCATCTCTGCGTTCATTGTTCATACGATCTTCGCGCGGCGACCTCCGACATCTGCCCTGAATGCGGCAATCCGATCGAGCAGGCGGTTTCCGTGATCTGTGAATCGTGCGGCAATTTGGTCAATTTCGCGGTGCAAACCATCGGCACCCGACAGACGTGTCCGATTTGCGGTGTGGAGAGCGAGATGCCGGATTGAGTCGCTCGGTCGAGTCCTGTCCGGTGCCCCTTCGCTTGCAGAGGGGGGAAAGTGGATGGACAGGAGTGGCGGAAACCCGATCCTGAGTCATCAGTACTTCACCCCGGCCTTCGGCACGGCATGGGGCACGTGCACCAGGAGTGTAGTCATCGCGATGTGAGTGGCGAGATGAATCGAAGACGGTCGCCTGTGCTTGAATATCTCCTCGTGGCGGCCTGGCCGTTCGCAATTCTGACATTTCTTGTACTTGTTAAAGTTAAACCGCATCTGGATGACTCCGCACTGGTCTGGTTGTTGCGGTTCTTGATTGCCCTCTGGACCTTCGGGGTCGGCGTCATCTGGTGGCGACATCGAACAGCCATGCGGCTGAGAACGGTTCAGCACCTTTGCGTTCACTGCACGTACGACCTGCGCGCGGCGACATCAGATATCTGTCCGGAGTGCGGAAATCCGATTCAGCAGTTAATTTGCTTCGACTGCGCGAAATGCGGCTACCCCACCGTGCTTCCGGTCCAGGCGGCGGGTACGCGTCAAACCTGTCCGCGCTGCGGAGAGGAGGGTGAGGTGCCGGGATGAACATAACGTGATCGCCACGCTCAGCACACTACCGCAGGTTCTGATGCACGGGGTTCCCGATGACTTCATCCCGAAGTTATTCGGGGGCATGTGTTTTTCGATCTTCGTATTGGGGCTGATTGCCTATGGGGTATTTCGATTGATCAGAAAATCCCGCCCGTGGATCGAACGAGGGGCCCGTTTTTCGCGCGAGATTCACGCAGACGCGTCGAAGGGTGTTCCGGCGCACGGCGAACCGATCGCGGACGAGCCGAGTCTGTTCTGCAAAGCCTGCTGCTGGATGCCGGAGCGATCCGGTGAGGCGAGCGAACCGATTCTCCATTGTCCGCATTGCGGTGCGGCGCTTGAAACGATGTAGCAGACCCGCGGGTGCCTCATCCCTTGCGCAGCAGGGATGGGGGACGGACCGACGTGGCGGTGAATCAATGGTATTATGTCTTCAGTCCCACACCCCGGCCTTTGGCACGGGATGGGGCACCTGCGCGTTACGTCATGTGGGCCGCGAGATGAAGCGTCGATTGTATCTTATGGCGGTCTTGACGCTGGGAGCGGCCTTCCCATTGGGCGTTTCGGCCGTATTGATGTTTGTATGGCTGGCCAACGGCATGCCGACATCATCGCTGGTGTTGGCGCTCGCCATTGTTTGGTTTTCGCTGACGGGGTGCGCGACCGGCATCTGGTGGATGTTTCGGGATCTCAAGCGGCTTGGGGATTCCCAGCATCATTGCCTTCATTGCTCGTACGATCTTCGAGCGACGACATCGAACATCTGCCCCGAGTGCGGCAATCCGATCGGGCAGGCAATCTGCTTGCTCTGTGAATCGTGCGGCCATCCGTTGGAGTACCCGGTGCAGACGGCAGGCACGCGACAACCGTGCCCTCACTGCGGAAACGTGAGCGATGTGCCGGGATGACGAATCGTGATCGCGGCGGCGGCCGGGTGCCCCTTCCCTGGCGCAGCAGGGATCGGGCACGGACCGACGTGGCGGTGAATCAATGGTATTATGTCTTCAGTCCCCCACCCCGGCCTTCGGCACGGGATGGGGCACCCGGGCGAAATATCAATTAGGCCGCGAGATGAAGCGTCGTTTGAAAATGTTAATGGCGTGGACGGTGGCCGCTGTTTTTCCTTTGGTCCTTTCGGCCGATCTGGCCATAAAGTGGAAAGTCGACGAGCTGCCGCCATCGTCACGTGTGTTGGTTCTCTCAGGCTTACTGTTCGCTTCAACGATCTGGGCGGTCGTCATAATTCGTCTGCTTCGTGCGATCGGGCGCCAGGATGTCCAGCACTTATGCATTCATTGTTCATACGACCTTCGCGCGGCGATCTCCGACGTCTGCCCCGAGTGCGGAAATCCGATCGAGCAGACGATCTGCGTGCACTGCGAGTCGTGCGGCTGTCCGGTTGAATTCGCGGTTCAAACAGTCGGCACACGACAGATATGTCCGTATTGTGGTGTCGCGAGCGATGTGCCGGAATGACGAATTACGATCCCGGTGCTGTCCCCCACCCCGGCCTTCGGCACGGGATGGGGCACCCGATCGAGATTCTTTCAACGGTTGCCGAATCACGCCTCGGGCGGATCCTTCGGCGGGCGTGCCACGGGGATGTCCTTTGAGACGCCCGGCTGGATCACGATGGTTCGGGCAAGCACATCGCCGAGGCGCTGGCAGTTTCGCGTCATGATGACCATCGTCAGAAACGTGATCAGCACGCCCATGATGCCCAGCAGCATGATGACGAACCGGGCCGCGTTTCGATAGATGATCTGGCGCGCGGTCGGGGCGGAGCCGTCGGCGCTGATGACGCGGCATCCGAAGATCCGCTTGCCCGGCGTGGTGCCGGAGCCGAGCTCCCAGAGCAGACACCACAGGCTGTAGAGCCCCATCATGGTGAAGTTGAGGGCGAACGCCTGCGAATAGGTGTTCGATTCCTGCATCCTGGCAATCATCGCGTTCAGATCCCGCATCTCGGACAGTTCGGGGAAGAAGAACACGGCAAGCACCGAGCTGATGAACAAGGCCGGCAGCGCGTCGATCATCGTCGCGACGCCGCGCTTCCAAGGCGGAGCCAGCATGAACCCCATCGGCACCGCCGCCGGCCGCAGCACGTCCTCGCGGCGGCTGAGCAGGATGAACGTCATGAACGCGAGAACGAGCATCGGCAGGAGCATCGTCTCCCAGGAGGATTCATCCTTGAGGGTGGGTGTGGCCGTCGAGAGCGAGTTGAAGTGCATGATCGGCGAGCCGGAGGGGTCGGCCGAGGCGAATTCGACCTGGTCACGCGGGCCGATGCGGGCGAGCGCGAGGCGTTCCATTGCGACGCCGACGCCAATGCGAAGGCCATCGACCGTCAGATGGTCGGAGCCTTCGCGCACGACGCCGGTTTCGTGCCACTGGCCCTGCGGGTTGCGGGCGACGAGATGAAGATTGACGGTGCGGATGTCCCCTCCGATGCCGGCGACGAACACGGGGCCGGTTCTTGTGCTGCCGGGCCACGCGCAGCGGACGTCTTCGCTTGAGGCGACACGTTCGGGGCCGTCCCATTTGCCATTGACATATTCGGTGAAGTGAATTGCGCCCTCGCCGTCATCCCAGAAGACGTACGCCCGCTCATTCCGGCCGGCCAGCCAGATGCTCTTGGCGTCGTCGAGCGCCGGAATGGTGGCGATGCGGTTCCAGAATCCGTGGCGCATGCGAAGGAGCGTCTTCGATGTCGTGGGTATGGCATCGGTTGAGGGTGTGACAAAGGGATCCGCCGGAAGACTCGGCTTTTCGACCTTCTGGCTCGCGTCGTCGAATTGTCGATCCGACGGGGCGGCGTCCGCACCCTCCGCCGGAGCGGATGACGGCGCGGGCAGCGCCGACGTGTTCACGATCGCCCAGAGGATCGGCTGTGAGTCGTCGCCGGCCATCGCCAGGGGCGGCTCCGTGCACTGCGTCTTCCACATGGCGCTCATGCGACCGGTGCGCGTCGGCGAATACTCCCAGAGCGTGTCGTTCGTGTAGAGAATCTGGAGGCTCTCGGCGTCGGCCGCGATGGTGCGGGGGTTGCCGTCGATCGGCGGGAGCCGTGCCGAGGCGCCGGGCACCGGGGGCTTGCCGGTTGTCGTACTCGGTCCGCACCACCAGAAGCGAATTTCGGAGAGCCCGCCGGACCTGGGGTCCGAAACGCCGACGACCCAGATTTGTTCCTTGCTGCCTGTCACGGTGAGAGCGGCCGGCCGCCAGTCGGTGGACTGGGCGAAGGTGGATGTAATGCAGGCGAGGAAGCCCGCGCAGAGCGCGGCGAGCGGAGCAGGCAGGACACGATGGAACGTTCGGCGGCAATTGATCATGTAGAGGGTATCAGAACGGAAGATGCGTCGTACGCCAAGGGGCGTCGGGCGAAGATGCCGCAATCGGGGCCGTGCGGCGGCCCGCTACGCGTGAGAACCGCGTGAAAGAGTCTGATGGATGCGCAAGAGCATTAGGCGTCCCGCTCATATTCCGCGAGGATCGTCGTCGCCTGCACCGATCGATCAAAGTGTCGCGCTCGAACGGGCAGATACTCGGGGTCGGCGAAAAAGGCTTCCTGATCGGCGCGGGTTTCGAACGCGATGATGAACACGCGATTGATCGGCGCCTCCGACTCGGCCTGTAACACGCGCGAAACGGTGAAGTCGTATCGGAATCGCCCGGAATGCCGTTCAAGGATCGGCCGCATCTCGCTTCGATATTGTGCGTAGGCGGTTTCGTCCGAGACGAACAGGCCGACAAGCATTTCATGAGCCATTGGCATTACCCGCCGGCGCGGCGGTCCTCCGTCAAAGTCGATTGTAGCTGTCGCAAATAGAAATCGCCCGCAGGTTCGTATTCAAAGCTGTCGATCGAGGCGGCGATACTGGATCGCCTCGCTGATGTGCTCCGGCTTGATCGCATCCGAGGCGTCGAGATCGGCGATCGTACGGGCGACGCGCAGGACCTTGTCATGCGCCCGGGCCGACAGGCCGAGTTCGGTCATGGCCTGCTTCAGGAGTCGCTCCCCTTCGGCCGGCAGGGGGCAGTGGGTGCGAACGAGGCGCGGCCCCATGCGGCTGTTGGACATGTTGTTGTCGTGGCCGAATCGTTCGCGCTGGCGCGTCCGTGCGGCGACAACCCGCTCGACCATCTCTGATGATGTGGTTCCCTGTCGCTGGTTGCGAAGGTCCTCAAACGGAACGGCCTGCACGGCGACGTGGATGTCGATGCGATCGATCAGCGGTCCGCTGATTCGTGCGAGGTATCGCTCGATCTGGGGCTGGCTGCACTTGCACGGCCTGCGGGGATCGGAGTAGTAGCCGCACGGGCACGGGTTCATCGCGGCGACGAGCATGAACTCCGCGGGAAAGCGGACCGAACTGTGCGACCGGGCGATGGTGACACAGCCGTCCTCCAGCGGCTGCCGCAGGGTTTCGAGTATCGGGCGTTGAAATTCCGGAAACTCGTCGAGAAAGAGCACGCCGTGGTGAGCAAGCGAGACTTCGCCGGCCTGCGGAATGGTGCCGCCGCCGACGAGTGCCGCGGCGCTGGCAGAATGGTGGGGCGATCGCACCGGGCGCGTGCCGATGAGCGACGTGCCGGGCGGCAGCTTGCCCGAGGCGGACCAGATGCGCGTGGTTTCCAGCGATTCATTGAGCGTCAGCCGGGGCAGAATCGTCGGCAGGCACTTGACCATGAGCGTCTTGCCCGCGCCCGGCGGACCGACGAGCAGCAGGTTGTGGTGGCCGGCCGCCGCGATGGTCAGCGCCCGCTTGGCGAATTCCTGCCCGCGAACATCGCCGAAGTCGATGTCGTATTTCGCGGCGTCGCTGAAGACCCGCTCGAGGTCGACGCTGACGGGCTCGATGTCCAGTTGTTCGGTGATGAACCCGACCGCTTCGGTCAGCGAACTGACGGGAATGACTTCGACATCCTTCACGACGCCGGCCTCGGCCGCATTCTCGCGCGGGATGATCACGCCCCGATAACCGGCCTTGCGGGCGAGCATTGCCATGGAGAGCGCGCCTTTGACCGTGCGGACGCGGCCGTCGAGCGCCAGCTCGCCCGCGAACATGTAGGCGTTGAGCCTTTCGGGCGACACCCCGTCATTCGCGAAGATCATGCCGAGGGCAATGGGCAGATCGAGGGCGGGGCCTTCCTTGCGGATATCGGCCGGCGCCAGATTGATGACAATGCGATGCGCAATAGGAGGGTAGCCCGTGTTGGCGATGGCGGTGCGAATGCGCTCAAGGCTTTCCTTGACGGCCGGATCGGGCATGCCGACGATCGTCGTGCCGTCGAATCCGCGCGAGGCCATGTTGACCTCCACCTCGCAGGGAACGGCCTCGATTCCAACCAGCGTAATGCTCTGCACCCGAACCAGCATGAGGGGAAGAATTTAACGCGGGTCGCGTCCGGACTCAAGCGAATTCCATGCCTTTGACACCCGAACGGTTACCAATCATTATCAATGCGGTGAATTCGCATTTCGCCGCACGATTCGGGCCCGCCGGGCCGAGGCCTTGCGTGGAATTCCCATCCGCAAGTGCAGAGTGACGACTCACGTCCTGGATTCCTTTTCACCGTTCCGGGAATAACGATGGGTAGAGCGTTTCCGCGTGCGGGCTACGTCCTTTTATCCGGTGTCGCCTCGACCCAAATCTGGTATTCCGAAAGTCGCGGAAGTAGAATCAGGGCCAGTTCCAATTCTGGAACGGGGAACTCTTTGGGTCACGGTCAACAGTCAAGGCAGCATAGAGGAGGCGGCAGGATGTCAATCTCGTGTTCGTGCGCAAGGTCTGCGGTCTTGTTAACGTCATTGTGTTTGTTCGTGTCGAGCGTGTCGGCGCAGGAGACGATCACGTTCAACTCGCTCCCGACGGGACAGATCGTGTCCAGTGTCATGAGCGAGAACGGCGTCGGTCCCATTGCCGTCTCGGGCGCGGTGAATCACATCTCCGGCAACGCGGCGGTGATCTTTGATTCGTCGAACCCGTCGCCGAGCGATCCGGACCTCGGCTCGCCCAACAATCAGTGCAACCCGGCGGGGCCGGGCGTCGGCGTCGGCGGCGTTCCCGCTTCGGCGTTTGCCAATTGCGCGGCACTCGACAAGCTGCTCATCGTGGCCGATAACCTGATCGATGTGAATCCGGCCGACGGCCTCGTCGACAGCCCGGACGACGCGCCGAGCGGCGATCCGCGGCTGACGTTGAATTTCAGCGCCGTCGGTCCCGTTACTCTTCACTCGATCACCATTCTTGACATCGACCAGAATCCGAATGCGAGGATCTATCTTTACACCCCGGCCAATGGCCTCATCACTTCATTCGCGATTCCCAACACCGGCGATAACGGCAAGGTCATTCTCTCGCTGGGACCCACGGGCAATGTCGGAAAGATCGTCATTTACCTGAAGGGTTCGGGCGGCGTGGACAATCTCATCTTTTCGGGGCCGCCGACGACCCAGCCTGTCACCGGCGCGTGCTGCCTCCCCGATGGGTCGTGCATCGATGACATCACGTCCGCGAACTGCACGCTTCAGAACGGCATTTTCCAGGGCGTGGATTCGCTCTGTTCGGGCGTGACCTGTCCGCAGCCGAAGGGCGCCTGCTGCCTGCCGAATGGCTCCTGTGTCGAGAACAAGACGGCGGCTGAATGCAGCGGCCTGGGTGGCACGTACCAGGGCGACAACTCGACCTGAGCGAACGTGACCTGCCCGCAGCCTAAGGGTGCCTGCTGTCTGCCGAACGGGTCTTGCGTCGAGAACAAGACGGCCGCCGAGTGCAGCGGCCTGGGTGGAACCTACCAGGGCGATGGTTCGGTTTGCGCGAATGTGACCTGTCCGCAGCCGAGGGGCGCTTGCTGTCTGCCGAACGGCTCCTGCGTGGAGAACAAGACGGCAGCCGAGTGCAGCGGCTTGGGTGGAACCTACCAGGGCGACAATTCGGTCTGCGCGAATGTGAGCTGCCCGCAGCCCCGGGGCGCCTGTTGTCTGCCCAACGGCTCGTGCGTGGAGAACAAGACGGCCGCTGAATGCAGCGGTCTGGGTGGAACTTACCAGGGCGACAACTCAGTGTGCGCCAACGTGACCTGCCCCGCGCCGTGCGCCTTGGAACTCGATCTGTCGTGCGAAGTCCAGACGACACCGTCTTCGGGCACCGCCTGTGAGGCCAAGATTCGTGCGATGTTGCTCCGGTACATCGGCCCGTCGATGACCAACGCCACCGTCGTCTTCCAGGGGTCGACCGGCGCCATCGCGACCTATTCAAACGTGAACCTCGTCTCAGGTATCACGGTGCTCAGCGGCGCATCGGAGAATGGCTACACCATTGACGCCACGGTCGACGGGCTTGGCGATCTGGGTTCCAAGACCGACATCCTGATCAACGGTCAGGGCGTCATCAACGGCGTGATTCAGAAGATCCACACCAGTTGCTCGACGCCGTTTGTCGCGGGCGCGCCCGCGCCGCTGGACAACCCCAAGGGCAATCCTTCTCCCAACTGGTTTGTGCTGGGATTCATTGACAAGAACGGCCGGGTGGTCTCCGTGCCACAGCCGCAGGATCCTTCGTCAGACTGTGAAGTGAACCTGCCGCCACCGCCAAGCTGTGAGACGACCGGCACGCCGAACCAGATCACCTGGCGATACACCGGCGGCGGTTGTGCGGCGACGTCGCACCAGCAGGCGCCGGGCAAGTCGTTCTGCTCGGGCACCGTCAATGGCAATCTGCCCGCGATGATTATTCCGACCGGCGTTGCATCGTTCGTCGTGAATCCGGGCGATGAATTCACGATCAGTCGTGACGCCAGCAAGTGGATCAAACTGAAAAACGCAGGAGGAACCGAGCAAAACGACATCCATGTTTCATGCTCGCAGCCCCTGCGGGTCGGCGATGTGTACGGCAGCCTGACGCTGGTCGCGATGGACGGCCGTCGCGGCGGCGCCGACGTGAAGTTCCGCTACCGCGTCACCAACACCGGCCTTGTGGATGTCATGAACGTGACCGTCGTCGATGACATTTTCGGCCCCGTGGCCGGAAGTCCGATTCCGCTCATTCCCGTGGGCGAGAGTCGAACATTGATGATGAATGAAACCCTGACCCAGACCACGACGCATTCGGCCACCGCCACGGGAATGACCGCGAGCACGGTGTGCAATGCGACCGACTCGTCCACGGTGACCGTGTTGCTGCCGCCGCCTCCTCCGCCGCCGCAGTGCATCGTCATCGCGGAGGACGAACTCGACATTGACGACAAGGTCGTGGAATGGGAGCTCAAGAATCTGGGCTCGAACACCATCACCATTCGCAAGATTACGATCACCTGGCCGAACCAGAACGGCAAACTCAGAAAGGTAAAGCTCGAAGGCAAGCAGATTTTCGGACAGGAGCGATCTCCGACGACCACGGTCATCGATTCAAACTGGAGCGGCGCTCTGAAGGATCGACAGATCAAGGCCGGCAAGGAGGCGGAACTGAAGCTCGAGTTCAAGAATAATGCTCGAACGCATCAGTCCGGATACGTGATCACCATCGAATTCGAGGAAGGCTGCTCGATTTCATTCCCGGTCAGCGGGTCATCCAGGGACATCCTTCTCACGGCGCCCGATGAAGACGAATTGCCCGCGATCGAAAACGTGATCAACGGCGGATCGTGCGGAGCCGGCGCGGGAGCGGCGGGATTGGCTTCGATGCTGCCGGTCACGTTATTGGGCATGAGTCTGGCACGGCGTCGGCGTTCCCGCCGGACCGGTCGGCGCGGTTGACGTCCGGTTCAGGTTCACGGAACTGAACTCGAACACTGTCAGATATTCGGACCGAGATTTGAGGGATTCAAGCCGCGCCCGGCAACTGTGCCGGGCGCGGTCTTTCTTGATGCCGGGTCCAAGCGGCATCTTCGCACAATTTGCGCCGTAGGCGCGACCTGCGACCTCAGCCTTTCATCGTCCGAAATGCGGCGTCGACGGGCCTGACTGTGGGTAAAGAATCGCCCGTAGGCTCTTAT
>CALLKH010000296.1 GCA_938008425.1 uncultured Planctomycetaceae bacterium
ATGACGTGGTCCACGGTGTGATCGAAGTCGGTGGAGAACGCGAAGAGCATGGCCGCCTCGCGCGAGTAGGCCTTGAACCCGCTGGCGACGTCGGGCACGCTCAGGTTCGCCAGGCGGCTGACGACGTAGCTGCCGAGCGTCTGCATCTTTTTCTTCACGAACGAGAAGTGCGGAACCTTTTCCGGCTCGCGATCTCCGATCACGAGATGGGCACGGCCTTCGACAATCGGCTGGACGAGCTTGGGAATGTCTCCGCCGAAGTACTGGTTGTCGCCGTCGGTGTTGACGATGATGTCGGCGCCGTGACGCAGGCAATAGTCGAAGCCGGCGGCGAACGCATGCCCGAGCCCGCGGTTGGCGGGGAAGCTTAGCACATGACCGACGCCGTGCTCGCGGGCGACTTCGACGGTTCGATCGGTGCAGCCGTCGTCGATGATGAGCACGTGGATCTCATCGATGCCGGGAATCTGTTTGGGCAGGTCCTGGAGGGTGGCCGGCAGGGTGGCTTCCTCGTTCAGGCAGGGGATTTGGATAAAGAGTTTCATGGGCTTCTTGGGCTTCGTGAACCGCCGCGCCGGCGGGTTTGTTTCTGATTTCGTGGAAGCGCTTCGGCCGATCAGGCGGCGTTAAGGGCGTTCCGCGTTTACGTTCTGTTCTGACTCTATCTTTCGACCTTTGCGGTTCTTAAGGCGGGGAGTTTACAATGCGTCCCCGCGTAGTACATCGGCATTCACCGGACTTTCTTGGAGTTCATTCATCGCCGCACGACGGCAGGACGGTATCTATGTTTCGTTTCGACGGCAGTTTGGGAAAAAAGGCACGAATCGGCGGTTCGGGCCGCCTGCTCCTGTGGATCGGCGCCGCGGCCTTCGCGCTGGCGGCCGCTTCGACGGCTTCGGCGCAGAACATCCGATACGAGAAGTACAAGCTCGACAACGGAATGACGGTGATCCTGCACGAGGATCATGCCCTCCCGGTCGCCACGATCAATCTCTGGTACTACGTCGGCGGCAAGGACGAGTCGCCCGGTCGATCCGGCTTCGCCCATCTCTTTGAGCACCTCATGTTCATGGGCACGCGCCGGGTGCCGGGCAGCGAATTCGACATGCTCATGGAAAAGGGCGGCGGCTGGAACAACGCCAGCACGTCGTGGGACCGAACCAACTATTACTCGTTCGGACCGAGCAGCCTCCTGCCGACGCTGCTCTGGCTTGACGCCGATCGGCTTGAAGACCTCGGCCGCGAGATGACGCAGGAGAAACTCGACAAGCAGCGCGAGGTGGTTCGCAACGAGCGTCGACAGACCAGCGAGATGCAGCCCTACGGCCGTGCGGAGCTGAAGATCAGCGAGTTGATGTACCCGCCGGGGCATCCCTACCACATTGAGGTCATCGGCACACACGAGGATCTTCAGCGGGCAAGCGTTCAGGATGTGAAGGATTTCTTCCAGGCGTTCTATGTGCCGAACAACCTGTCGCTGGTGGTCGCGGGCGATTTTGATCCGGCCGAGATCAAGCCGCTGATCGAAAAGCTCTTCGGCACGCTGCCGCGGGCGGCGGATCCGAAGCACGCCGTGGCGGAACCGGTGAAGCTGACCGACGTGAAGCGGGCGACGTTCACGGACGCTGTGCAGTTCAGCCAGCTTTCGTTCGTGTACCACAGTCCGCCGGAGTTTCTCACGGGCGACGCCGAGATGGACCTCGCCGCGCGGGTGCTGGGCGAGGGCAAGAGCAGCCGGCTCTACAAGCGGCTGGTGTACGACGACAAGATCGCGACCGACGTGGCGGCGTATCAGCAGTCCGGGCTGCTAGGCTCGCTTTTTCGGGTGCAGGTGACAGCGAACCAGGGCGTTTCGCTCGACCAGATCGAACTGGCCACCGACGAAGTGTTGAAGGAGTTCATCGAGAAGGGTCCGACCGATGAAGAGATCGAGCGGCAGAAGGCGTCGATCGAATACGAAATGCTGACGCGTCTTCAGAGCCTGCTGTCGAAGGCGGACGCGCTCAATAAGTACAACTTCTACTTTGGAGAGCCGAACAGTTTCAAGAAGGACCTGGATCGGTATCGAAATGCCACAGCGGCGTCGGTGAAGACGGTGGCCCGGGAGGTCATGACCCCAAACGCCCGACTGATTCTCCGCGTTCTCTCGGAGACGGACGCCGGCGCGCCGAGTGCGAGTGCGAGTGACACGCTGGCCGGGCGCGACGAAAAGCCCGGGCCGCTTGCGGAGAAGGACTTTGTGCCCGAGGCGCCGCGGATCTTCAAGCTGGCAAACGGCATCGAGGTGCGGCACTGGGAGCGAAGCGAGCTGCCGCTGGTTGAGATCTCGCTCATGCTGAAATCCGGCGCGCTCTGCACCGACGTCGGCAAGTCGGGCCTGGCGTACCTGACCGCTGCCATGCTCGACGAAGGCGCGGGGGATCTTGGCGCGCTGGCCTTCGGCGAGGCGCTGGAAACTCTGGGCGCGTCCTTCAGCGTCGATGCGAGTTTCGAGAGCGTTACCGTCGACCTCTCGGTCCTGAAGCGAAATCTCGACAAGGCCATGCCGCTCTATGCCGATGCCATACTTCGGCCGCGCTTCGAGGAGAAAGAGTGGGAGCGTGTCAAGCGGCTTCATCTGGAAGCGCTGAAGCGCGCGGAGGATCGAGCGCCGGTGGTCGCGGGTCGCGTCGGCATGCGGTCCTTCTTTGGCGATCAGCATCCCTATGGGCAGCCGTTGGCGGGAACGCTGGAGTCGGTCGCAGGGATCAAGCTGGCGGATCTCAAGCGCTGCCACCTTGAGACGTATGCTCCGGCGCAGGCGATTTTCTTTGTGGCGGGCGATCTCACCGCGGACGAGGCCCGGGCGGCGCTCGAAGGTGCGTTCGGCGGCTGGAAAGCGCCGACCGGCTGGTCGCAGCCGGTGCCGACGGCCGTTGAGCAGCCGAAGACCGCGGACATGCGTCTTGTGCTGGTGGACAAGCCGGGCAGCGTGCAGACGGTCATCCGTTATTACATGCCGGGGCCGAAGGCGAACGATCCAAACCGCGTCACGCTTGAACTGCTCAACACCATTCTGGGCGGCAGCTTCACGAGCCGGCTGAATCAGAATCTCCGCGAGGACAAGGGTTACACCTACGGCGCGCGATCGAGCTATGTCATGGCGCGCGGCGTCGGTTACATGACGGCCGGAGCGGATGTTCAGGCCGAGGTCACAGGCGCGGCACTGAAGGAATTCATGAGCGAGTTCGAGAAGATTCGCGGCGGTGATATTTCAGATGAAGAGGCGCGGAAGACGCGCGAGACGAACCGGCTTGAAGTGGTGCAGGGCTTCCAGGGACTCTCCGGCCTGCTGTCGACGGCCCAGGATCTGGAGGAGAAGGGCCGGCCGTTCGCGTCACTCGGCGCTGACATGGCGAAGATGGCGAAGGTGACCGAGGATGACTTGAATCGCCTTGCGGGGGCTTCCATTCCGGTGGACGACGCGGTGCTGGTGCTGGTCGGCGATCTCGCGCTCATCAGGGATCAGATCAAGGACTTGAATCTTCCCAAGCCGGAGATTCGCAACGTCAATGGCGAGCTCGTTGAGTAGCAGTCGATGAGGTTTTCCGGGCTCATACGAATTGGCCGGGCTCTTCTCATGAGCCCGGCCTTTTTTTTGTTGGTGCCGGTAGATTCTCGCGGTATTGGCGATGCGTGGGAGACCGAATCGTGGTCCGGGTTTGACCGGACCTGTTCCAGACCGTATAATCCTAACAAGCGCTTGTTTGCTGTTTAGGGAGTCGCCGCATGGCAGCCGCACCCACATCGTTGGAGCAGATTCACGAGGCCGCATGTCGGCTGTTTCGTGAGCGCGGATTCCATGCGACGAGCGTTCGCAACATCGCGGATGCCGTCGGACTTCAGGGCGGCAGTCTTTATACCCACATCAAGGGGAAGGACGATCTTCTCTGGGACATCGTCAATCGCGCGGCCGACCGGTTTTTTGAAGCGCTGCGGCCGATCATCGATTCCAAACTCAACACGATGCAGAAGCTTCGGCAGGCGATCATCGGCCACGTCGAGGTGGTCACGGGCGACCTGGACGCCGCCGCGGTTCACACCGTGGAGTGGCGCCATTTGTCGAAGGATCGCCGGGAGGCCATCACGGCGCGGCGCGACGAGTACGAGAGCCTGTTTCGCTCGCTGGTGTCGCAGGCGATCCAGGAGCGGTACCTGACGCCGACGGATGCCGCCGGCGCGTCACTGTTTATTCTCTCATCCCTGAATTATCTTTTCACGTGGTACAAGCCGGACGGGCGCATGTCTCCGGAGGAAGTCGGCCGCATGCTGGCGGACTACATCTTCGAGGGCCTGAAGCGCCGGACGGTTTAGCACGCGGAGGTTCATATGGTCGCATTTCATCCCAACGAAAACCGCCTCAACGACAAGCCGGGCGATCCGGGCTACGAGGAGAATCTCGCCGCGTTCGAGGCGCGCATCGCCCGGGGCGACAAGGTGGAGCCGGGCGACTGGATGCCGGACGGCTATCGCCAGCAGCTCATTCGCCTGATTCACGTTCATGCGAACAGCGAAATCTGCGGCGCGCTGCCCGAGGGTACGTGGATTCCGCACGCGCCGAGCCTCAAGCGAAAGCTCGCGCTGGTCGCCAAGGTGCAGGACGAGGTCGGCCACGGCCAGCTTCTGTATCGCGCCGCCGAGACGCTCGGCAAATCGCGCGAGGAGATGATCGACGAACTCATCGAGGGCAAGGCGAAATACTCGAACGTGTTCCACTACCCGGCCGAGACCTGGGCGGATGTGTGCGTGATCGCGTGGCTGATCGATGCCGCGGCGATCGTGAATCAGCGGATGATGGCCGAGGGATCGTACGGCCCGTACGCCCGGGCCCTGAAGCGCATCTGTTACGAGGAGGCGTTTCACCTCACCCACGGCTACGACATGTGCATCTCGCTGGCGACGGGCTCGAAGTTTCAGCGCGACATGCTCCAGGCGGCGATCAACCGCTGGTGGAAGCCGATCATGATGTTCCACGGCCCCTCGGACAAGGAATCGAAGCACACCGAGCAGCTCATGCGCTGGGGCATCAAGCTTCGCACCAACGACGAGCAGCGGCAGGAGTTTCTGAAGAAGTACCTGCCGAAGATGTTCAACCTCGGTCTGACGGTTCCGGCCGAGTGGAACATGAAGTTCGACGAATCAACGAAGACGTGGACGTACACCGAGCCGGACTGGTCGGAATTCGTGAGCGTCGTTCGCGGAAACGGGCCGGTTAGTGCGAATCGTCTGGAGACGCGCCGCCTGTCGCATGAGCAGGGGCGCTGGGTTCGCGAGGCGTTGTCGGCGGCGGCGGGCGGCCGCCCCGTGCCGATGCCGCCGGCCGAAGCGGCGGTTTAGGAGGCCTGTCATGACGGATACACAATGGCCCATTTACGAAGTGTTTCATCAGTCGGCGCGCGGCGAGCCGCATGTTCACGTGGGCAGCGTTCACGCGCCGGACGGCGACATGGCGGTGTTGATGGCGAAGGAGCAGTTTGCACGGCGCCAGGCGTGCGTGAACCTCTGGGTGGTGCCGATGGAGGCCATCGTCTCGACACCCTATGAAGACGCCGACATGTTCGAACACGGAACGGACAAGAGCTACCGCGAAGCGTTCGGCTACGAGACGACCAAGCGCGCGAAGGCCGTCGGCGACACGGCTGATATATGAGCGGACGCGAACCGCGGGCTCTGACGCTTCCCGCACCCCTGCGACGGGGCGGAAATGCTCTGTTGTCGCGGAGGATGGCCGGTGGCGTTCTGACCGGCCGTGACGTTTCAATGAATCGCAGTCAGAAATTGATTTGAAGGGAACCAGCCACACACGCCATGCCTACTGAGACCCCCCTTGTTGAAATGAAACTGGATTCGGAAACCCGGCCGGCGGTGATCGACCTGCTCTACCGCATGGCGGATGACGGGCTGATCATCGGCCACCGCAACTCGGAATGGACCGGAATCGGGCCGATCATGGAGGAGGATATTGCGTTCTCCTCCGTCGCCCAGGACAAGATGGGCCACGCCCTCGCGTTCTACAATCTGCTTCACGAGATGGGCGAGCCGGATCCGGACCAGATCGTCTTTTGTCGCAGCGCGGCGCAGTATCGATGCTGCTCGCTCGTCGTACTGGAGAACTTCACGCCCGACGCGCCCGCGCTGGGACCCGATCTGAGCAACAACCCCACGCGCGACCGGCTGGTCGCGCATGGGGATTGGGCGCTGAGCCTCGTGCGCCAGTTTTTCTTTTCCGAGGCGGATGCTGTTCGAATGGCGGCACTGGCCGAGAGTTCGTACGCCCCGATCGCGAACATCGCGCGGAAGATTCGCGGCGAGATCAAGTATCACACCATGCACGGCCGCGGCATGATGAAGCACATGGGCGCGGCCTCAGACGACACGCGCGGCCGCATTCAGATGGAGATCGATCGACTGTGGCCGCACGCGCTGGGGATTTTTGAGCCGACGAAGTATGACAAGGTGCTCGCGGCGGCGGCGGTGACGCCCGTCGAGGAGGAGCTGTGCCGGCGATGGCGCGGCGATGTGGAGCCGCTGCTGGAGAGCGCGGGTTTCAGCATCCCTCTGAACGCGAAGCCATGCCATGGCGGCCGATCGGGGAAGCATCCTCCGGAGATGGTCTCGCTGCTGGCCGACCTTCAGAAGGTCGCGCGGCTGGACCCCGGGGCGAAGTGGTAGATTCGAGTCGCCGACGACGTGAGTCTCGGCGGCGGCGTTCAACGCGGCGGCATCCGGACTTGTTGAAACGTGTCCGGGTGTTCGAAGCAAACAGTAGGTGCCAGTGCAGTGACAGCGACGGATGTCAAATCCAGTCCTCTCGATCGCGTCTGGAAGGCGCTGGAGTCGGTGACCGATCCGGAGATTCCTGTCCTGACGGTCGTTGAACTCGGCATCATCCCCGATGCCCGCATCGAAAACGGCCGCGTGACGGTCGAGATGTGCCCCACGTTCGCCGGATGCCCGGCGCTCGATGTCATGCGAAACGACATCAGGACCGCGGTTGAGAATGCGGGCTTTGATGATGTGAAGGTGGAGATTGTCTTCGATCCGCCCTGGACCAGCGATCGCATCAGCGACGAGGGGCTTCGCAAGCTCAAGGCGTTCGGGCTCGCCCCGCCCGTGAAGTGCGGCGGCTCGGTGACGGAGGCGATGCTTCAGCGTGTTCCGTGTCCGTACTGCGATTCGGGCGACACGACGCTGGAATCGATTTTCGGCCCGACGCTCTGCCGGGCGATTCACTACTGCAATTCCTGTCTGCAATCCTTTGAGCAGTTCAAGCCGGTCTGATCGGACCGCGGAGGAATGCCGTGACTGATGCGATGAACGGGGCCAATCCCGAGTCGCTGGTCGGTATGGCCAGGGCTTACGCGCGGGGAAAAATGCTCTGCGCCGCGGTTCGGCTCGGAGTCGCGGACATTCTGTCCGAGGGGGAGGCCGGGCTTGATGCCCTCGCGGCGAAAGCGGATTCGAATGTTGACTCCCTCGGTCGATTGATGCGCGGCCTCGCGAGCATCGGCGTGGTCAAGGAGACGGCGCCGAATCGATTTGCGTTGACCTCGTTCGGTGCGCCGCTGAGCAGGTCCGCTCCCGACAGCGTGTGGGCGTCGATCGTATTCTGGGCTGATCTGCTGGCCGATGCGTGGACCTATCTGCCCGACTGCGTGCGTGCGGGCGGGATGTCGGGCGCGGCCGAAGCACGCGAGCGAGATCACGCGCCGTCGCGCTGGTCACTGGAGCCGAACGCGACGGCGATCTTCCATGCCGTCTTCGCTGAGCCGAGTGTCGAGTCGATGGCCCCGCTGGCGAAAGTGCTCGACCTTTCGATGAGCCGTATTGTCGCGGATCTGGGCGGGGCCGGCGGCGGACTCCTGAGCGCGATCCTGCTGGCGAATCCGCATCTGCAGGGCATTCTGGTCGATCGACAGGAGGCCGTTGACGGTGCGACGAGGAGATTTGAAAGCCTCGGCCTTTCGGGGCGATGCCGGGCGATCGTCGGCGATCTGGCTGAGGCCGTACCGGCCGGCGCGGACGTGTATATCCTGAAATCGGTGCTGCACGGGTGCGATGATGCGGCAGCCGGACGCATTCTGGGGAACTGTCGCCGGGTGATGTCGCCGAAGCATCGATTACTTGTCATCGAGGCTGTCCTCCCGGAGCGGGTAGAGAAGCCGGATACACGGGTCGAGGAGATGTTCATCAGCGATCTCAACATGCTGGCCGTCACTGGCGGACGGGAGCGGCGCGCCTCGGAGTGGAAGAGCCTGCTTTCTTCGGCGGGATTCGATCTTCGCCGGTTGGTCCTGGGTTCGAAGCAGATTTTGACGGTGATCGAGGCGTCGCCTCTTGCCGGCGATTGATATCGGCCGCCGGCATGCAATAACCCGGCGCGAACGGCGTTTGCCTTGTTATTTACTCCTGCGAGTCAGAATCTCAGGAAGGGGAATCATCCATGTTTCGAGTTTCCGGCGTTGCCGCGCTGATTGTACTTCCGCTGCTCCTTGCAGAACCGGCGCAGGGGCAGCCGACGTTCAATGATGTCGTCATCGGAAATGTGCCGCTGGATGCCGGCGGAACTTACACGCTTCACATCGATATCGCCGCCGCGACGGCCGGCAGCGGACCGCGGCCGATCGTGCTCTGGATTCACGGCGGCGGATGGTCCAGCGGGTCGTACAACGCCATCTTCGCCGGGGCGCTCCTGCTCCGAAGCCGCGGGATTCATGTCGCGGGGATCGACTATCGCCTGAGCGGCCAGGCGATCTTCCCAGCCCAGATCGAGGACGTGAAGGGTGCGGTGCGATTCCTTCGTGCCAATGCGGCGGCATTTAATGTCGATCCGGATCGAATCGGCGCGTGGGGGTCGTCGGCCGGCGGTCATCTGACGGCGCTGCTCGCGACATCTGGCGACGTGGCGGCGCTGGAGGGAACATCGGGGGGAAACATGGCGCATTCGAGCCGCATACAGGCGGCGGTGGACTATTTCGGGCCGACCGACATTCTGCAGATGAACCTGGATGTGACGACGCCCCCCGGCAGCACCATCGATCATGACGCGGCGGGTTCGCCGGAGTCCCGGCTGATCGGGTTCTCCGGCCCCGGCGAAGGCATCGGCGTGCTGCGGGCAAATCTGGGCAACCCGACGCCGCCCTTTCCGGAGAAGGCGTTGCTCGCATTCATGGTGAATCCCATCACGCATCTGACAAGCGACGATCCGCCGATGCTGATCGAGCACGGGACGAACGATACGTCGGTGCCGATCGGGCAGAGTGAACGACTCTTCGCGGCGGCCGTCGGCCAGGGCCTTGATGTCTCGTTTCGACCGGTTCCGGGCGCGGGACATGGTTCACTGGGACTGGATGCCGACCGGGAGGCGCGGGAGTTTCTCGTCAGCCGACTGCTTCCGATTCACCCCGGCGACACGAACTGTGATGACGCGGTCGATGACCTCGATATTCCCGCCTTTGTTCAGTCTCTTCTGAATCCCGCGGCCTACGCCGTCACTTTTCCGGTCTGCAACCCACGGAACTCGGATCTCAACGAGGATGGCATTCTGAATGCTGCGGACATCTCCGACTTCGTGAATCTGCTTGTCGCGGATTAGCAGGCCGTTTCCCGGCGAGTCTTTGAGCATCCAACCCACCACGCTTATCGGCTGGGCGGCGGCTGACCGTTGGAACGTTCGCCGTGAGGCCGCTACCATCATGAATGTGAGGCTAGCGTTTGACGGGCGCCATCCGTAGATGGCGTGGCGCCCTGCGGTTGGGAGCATTCATGTTTTCCGGAATCATCGATGCCGTCGGCGAGGTGCGGGAGTCGCGAGAGACCGCGAACGGCCGCCTGCTGCGCATCGAGTCCCCCGGATATTGGCGGGGTGTGCCCCATGGTGCGAGTATCGCGATTGACGGCGTGTGCCTCACGCTGACGCGATCCGACGATGCCACGGCCGATTTCGACGTGATCGCGGAGACGCTTCGACGCACGACGCTGGGCGGACTTCTGCCCGGCGCCGGCGTGAATCTTCAGAAGTCGCTGGCCGTCGGCGATCGCATCGACGGCCATTTCGTCCAGGGGCACGTGGACGCCGTCGCGACGGTTTCGCGCGTGGAGCAGTCGGCGAGTGAGTCGATGTGGTGGTTTCGCATTGAGGGCGGCGCGTCGGAGTGCATCACGCCGAAGGGATCCGTCGCGATTGACGGAATTTCGCTCACGGTGGCGGCGGTGCGGGGGGATGAGTTCTCCGTCGCGCTGATCCCGACGACGCTCGAGCGAACGACGCTCGGCCGAAAGTGCGTCGGCACGAAGATCAACGTCGAGACGGATATTCTCGCCCGTACGGTGGTTCATTACTTGAAGTCGCTTCGCGATGGCGGCGCGGGCGGCGGCATCACGCCCGAGTTTCTCGCGCGACATGGAATCAGCTGACAATCATGCATCCCGTTGAGCCACAACTCGGTCCCCGGCCGACCATCGGCATCACGATGGGCGATCCATCGGGCATCGGCGCCGAGGTGATCGTGAAGGCGCTCGCGGATGAGTCGCTTCGGCGGCAGGCGCGGTTCGTCATTTACGGCCTGCATGAGCAAATCGCCTATGCGGCCGACGCTGCGGAGCTGATTCCGTTCTGGCGCCGTTCGCCGCATGAGTCGGCGCTGGAGTCTGCGGCGGATGTGGTCGTCGCGGACTTCGATGAGTTCAGCATTTCTCCGCGATCGGGGCGCGTCGCATCGGCCGAGGGTGGCCGGGCGTCGATGCGCTTTCTTGAGGAGGCGATGGACGCGGCGTCGTCGGGCGCCGTTGACGCGCTCGTGACCGGGCCGATCAACAAGTCCGCATGGCAGCTTGCGGGCTTCCCATATCCCGGCCATACCGAGCTTCTTGCGCACCGGTTTCGATCGCGCCGCGTGACGATGATGTTCGCGGGCGGGCCGTTGCGCGTGGCGCTGGCGAGCATTCATGTTCCGTTGTTTGAACTCCGGCACACCTTCACCATCGGGCTCGTATTTCAGCCCATTGATCTGCTCAACCAGGCGTTGCGGGAGTGGTTCGGCATCGCCGAGCCGCGGATCGGTGTGGCCGGCATCAACCCGCACGCGGGCGAGGGCGGCCTCTTCGGCGACGAGGAATCGCGCGTCATCCGGCCGGCGATCGAGATGGCGACACACGCGGGCATTCTCGCGTCGGGGCCGTATCCGGCGGACACCCTCTTCTGGCGGGCGGCGCAGGGCGAATTCGACGGCGTGGTGGCGATGTACCACGATCAGGCGCTGATACCGGTCAAGCTGCTGGCCTTTGATCGTGCCATCAATTTGACACTTGGGCTTCCCGTCATCCGCACCAGCGTGGACCACGGCACCGCCTACGACATCGTCGGCCGAAACCGCGCCGACCCAGGTTCCATGAAGGCCGCGATCAAGCTGGCGGTGGACCTGGCCCGCCGGCGAAGCGATCGGAAAGCCGATGGCGACGCGTCGATGCCGGTGACGGACTCCCCGCCGGTCATGGACGAGTTTTAGGAGTCCGCGAGCACTCGGCCCGGTCGTATTGCGTCGCCCCTGCTTACCCTTCAGAATTCCGGTTCTTGACGAATCAGCATTGACGGAGCGCGGTGGAGTCCAAATGACGGACAAGGCATCAGGTGCGGAACCGACTTCCGGGTCGCAGTGGGTCTCGCGAATGGTCGCGGCCGAACC
>CALLKH010000297.1 GCA_938008425.1 uncultured Planctomycetaceae bacterium
CGGACGGCCCGGTATATTTTTGTTGCAAGGGCTGCATCAAGAAATTCGAAGCGGACCCCGCCAAGTATGAAAAACAGGTTGCCGATCAGAGAGTCCTCCTCGCGAAGTTGCCCAAGATCCAGGTGACCTGTCCAGTATCAGGAAAGCCGGTTGACGAGAAGGTCTTTATTGAAAAGGACGGCGCGAAGATCCTCTTCTGTTGCAAGGGCTGTGTTGAAAAGTATCAGAAGGAGCCGGGGAAATTTTCTGCAAGGCTTGCGGATAGTTACAGCTACCAGACCAGATGCCCCATCATGAACGAGGAGATTGATCCGACGTCTTTCATCAAGCTCAAGACCGGACAAACGATCTACTTTTGCTGCCAGGGGTGTGACAAGAAATTTCTGAAAGACCCTGCCAAGTACGCGCCCGTGCTTGAGGCACAGGGGACCCACATTGACCCCAAGAAAATGGAGATCGCGTCGGATCCCAAGACCAAGACCGAAAGCAAATCCAAGAGTTGACTCGGCGATTTTGGTTCGCCCATTGCGAACACCGCCGAAACGACGTCATTAGCGCGCCAGAGACAGAGTCGGAATCGTTGTCGTGACGGCAGGTTCATCGGTGAACCAACGAATCAACGGAGTTCATCGGCACCTGGGAATTTCGTTGATCTGAACGCGCGCAAGGGTATTGTACTCTTGCGGTATAAGAATGCGCGCTTGACGAAAGCCAAAGAGAATCCATCCAAAAAGGAGGGGCCGCGCCAAGCCCGGCATCCCGTTCGAAACATGGTGTTCATTGCTTGTGCTGGGAATCGGTTCGATCGGAATCGTCATCTTACTCGCGTGGCAGGGCCTCGGAGTGAGATTATTTCTTACCGCACCTGTCCCCCTGAGCACGGCCGGTGAAATCCTTTGTCCGGTGGGTGGATCGCCGATCAATCGCGAGATCCTAATAGAGACGTCTGACGGCCCGGTCTATTTCTGTTGCGAGCACTGCATCGACAGTTTCGACAGTAACCCGTCGGCCTTTCAGAGTGCCGTCGATGCCCAGAGACGAGCGATGGCACTTACATCAAAACCGATTCTACCCATTCATTTGGATTCAACCAAAGATTGATCGGAGAGATGTCCCATGAAAAAAATCCTAGCCTTCCTGGCCGTTGCGTCGATCATCGGCTTTTCAGAGAATTCCAGCGCGAAACAGACGCGAGGCCTCACCGAAAAGAACAAGATCATCGTCCACATGAAACACTTCACGGACGACTTGCATACCGCCTACATGGCACTTGAACTGGCCGATCGGTTGCAGTGCCACGGGGCCAAAGTGACCTTTTTGTTCGATCTGGAAGGCGTTCGATTCGCGGATGGTGAATCCGGCAGTGCCCGAATCCGGGGACCCGGCGAACGATCGTTCTCGGAGATCTTTGATGCCTTTATAAAGGGCGGAGGCCAGGGTCTTGTATGCAATCATTGTGCTGAGCACAGCGGTATCAATAAAGACCAGATTCGGAAGGGTGTTGAATCGGCCAGCATGGATAAGATCGCGGAAGCCATTCTGGCGGCCGACAAGATAGTTGAGTACTGAATTAGCTGCCAACAGCCTCGATGAATCATGACATGATCGGACACAGATTGAAAGTGGTGGGTTTCGTGAGAGGACAAGCGCCCGAACCTGATCTGTAGGCGATTCGGAGATCTCACCAGAAATGAGAATCACGCCGATGCAAGATGACCTGGACCAGCCGCGATTTCGAATCGTCCGCCGGACCCCTGTCACTCGGTGCCTGGTGTGGGCGATTCTGGCCGGCAGCGGGGCCGCGTGCGTACAGAACGGAGAGGGTCACCGCGAAATCAGCGAGGCGCTTGCCAACTATGAGCGTAGTCACGCGACGACAGTTTCTCGATACGCAGGCGTTCCCAAGGTTTCCAAGGGAACGACAACCGGTCCGGCTGCTCGCACGCATCAACCAGTAATTGAGGACGGAACTTTGGCGGGCCTGATCGCAACTGCGCTCGGGAGGAACCCCGACATCCTTGCCTCGATCGATGCGGCGAGGAGTATTGCGAGCCGGATCCCGCAGGCCACGGCCCTCACGGATCCGATGCTGATGACCAAGACACTGCCAGAGCCCGTTCGAACCGCGGAAGGCGACAATTATTTTGTCCTGGGTGTGCAGCAGAAGTTTCCGGTACCCGAGAAACTGGACCGTCGCGGGCAGGTGGCCCTGGCGGAAACCCGGATGGCCATAGAGGCCCTGAGGCAGACGCGCCTGCGCGTCATTGCGGACGTAAAGCGCTCTTATTTCCAGCTGTATGTGATAGATCAGGCCGTTCTGATCACTAGAGAAAACCAAGCCTTGTTACGCGACCTGATCGATGTCGCTCGTGGGCAGTTGATTACCGGCAAGCGACAACAAGAGGACGTGTTGCGGGCGCAGGTGGAATTGTCGAACCTGGAGAGCCAGCTCGTTGAACTTGGCCAACGACGGGTAACGACGGTAGCGCTGATCAACTCCATCGCGGATCGACCGCCGGCATCAGGCGTTGCCACGCCTCCAGAGTACGACATCCGAAGGCTGGCGCCGCGATTGGACGAGTTTCTGGCTCAGGCACACCGGCTGAATCCGGAGCTTGAACAAATCGGATTCCAGATTGAACGCGACGAACAACGTCTGCGCCTGGCGAAGCTCGAATACTGGCCGGATTTTACGGTCGGCTTCGAGTGGATGTACATGGAACCCCGAGCGGCGTTCCGTCCGCCGGTCAATCCGCAAACCGGCATGCGACCACGGGTCTCCCAGATGAGCGAGGAAGGTTCTGACAATTGGGCGATTACATTCGGCTTTAACGTTCCCATCTCGTTCGAGCGTATCGAGGGCGGTATTCGTGAGGCACGAGAGCAGCTGTCCGCCTCGCGAAGGCATTTCAATTCCGCAAAAAACCGGATTACATACCAGGTCGAAGACGCTCTGGCGCGCATTCAGTCGCAACGGGATATCGCCGACCTGTTCTCGACCGCGATTATTCCCCAGGCGGAACAGGCCTATGAAGTGTCTCGTCAGGGCTACATCACCGGGACGTCAGACTTCCAGTTCGTGATCGACAACTGGCAGAAGTGGTTGTTTTTTCGGCTGCAGTACTATCGAACGCTCGGAGAACTGGAACGCAGCGTTGCTGACCTGGAGCAAGCCGTCGGCGTAAGCGTGATTGAGGCACAGGATGCTCCCACGCCAAAAACAAGCGGGAATGGAGACTAAAAAGTTGCAAAAGATCAAGGTAACCGGCCTTGGCGGATGGATTCGGCTGCTTGCGACGATGCTGGTTGTTCTCGCCGTGGGTGTCGGTGGTGGATACTGGTATTTCGTCTCACACCATACAACCAACCACGCTTCACAGAACAGCGAAGTCGCGAGCGCCACCACAGGCGTCTGGTACACATGCGGGATGCACCCGCAAGTCTTGCAGCGCGAGCCGGGAATCTGCCCTATCTGCAACATGAAACTGACGCCCAAGAAGCAGGACTCGGGCGACGAAACGCCAGGTGCACAATCCGGACCGCAGCAGAGAAAGGTGCTGTACTGGCGGGCGCCCATGGATCCGGGCTATGTATCCGATCGTCCTGGTAAGAGTCCGATGGGCATGGATCTCGTGCCTGTCTACGCAGACCCAAGCGAAACGATTGCGGGCAAGATCATTCGAATTGATCCCGTAACGATTCAAAACATGGGCGTTCGAACAACGCGCGTGAGACGAGGCGAGTTGGTCAAGACGGTCCGAACTCTGGGTCGGATTGACTACGACGAGCAGAAGCTCGTTTATGTTGACACCAAGTTTGAAGGTTGGATCGAGAAACTCTACGTCAACGAAACAGGTCAGAAGGTGAAAGCGGGCGACCCACTCTTTGATGTTTATTCGCCGGATCTCTACTCGGCCCAGGTGGAATATGTTTCGGCCCTTCGGAAACAGCCGACACTGGAGAGAAGCACTTTTGCCGACGCTGCAGAGGACGCCCTACTCATGGTTGATGCTGCCCGGCTCAAGCTTGAATTCTACGACGTGGCGGCGGTGCAACTTGACCGCCTGAAGGAATCGTTGGTGCCCGAGAAGTCGGTACAGATTCTCTCGCCCGCCGACGGAATCGTGGCCGACAAGATGGCACTGGAGGGCATGCGCATTATGCCGGGCATGCGCATCTACACCATTGCCGATTTGTCTCGCGTCTGGGTTTACGTTGACATTTACGAGTACCAGCTCCCATGGGTCCACGTCGGTCAAACAGCGACCATGACTCTGCCGTACATCCCCAACAAGGCCTATCGCGGCGAGGTCACCTACATCTATCCATACCTACAGAAACAGACGCGCGTCATCAAGGTTCGACTTGAATTTCCGAATCCCGAGCTTGAACTCAAACCTGACATGTACGCCAACGTGGTAATTGAAGGACTGATCAAGAACGATGCCATGCTCATTCCGCGGGAGGGATTCATCGACTCCGGCACCCGAAAAGTCGCGTTCGTCGACCTTGGCAACGGCAAATTTGAGCCGCGCAACGTTCAAGTGGGGGTCGAGGGTGAGGGCGGAACTGTTGAAGTCATGCTTGGCCTTCAAGTGGGAGAGGTGGTGGTGACCTCGGGGCAGTTTCTCCTTGATTCGGAGAGCAAGCTCAAGGAAGCCGTCGCCAAGATGATGGAGCCGACGAGGAAGACCCCCAGGAAACAACTCGCTGGGAAAAGTGCCTCGATGAGTTCTCATGATGCCCACACTCCGATGTCACCCACGGCTGAGCCAACTGAATTGGCACCCGACTCTAAGTCCGACA
>CALLKH010000298.1 GCA_938008425.1 uncultured Planctomycetaceae bacterium
CCCCGATTCGCTTCGCATCGGCCGAAATGTCGCCGCCCGATTCGACCAGAAAACGCAGCGCGTTCTCCTTGTGCGGAATGGTGATCGAGAAGCCGCGAAAGCCCATCCACCGTCGGGCCAGCACCTCAACCATGAAGGCCTTGAAGGACTCATACCCCGCGCCGACTCGAAGCGGCAGGTAGACGGCGTCTACGCCTTTCGAAGCAAACGCAGCATTGTGAACGTGGGGGCTCAATGAATGGCCGACCGGTTCGCCGACCACGCCGTAGACCGCCGTCCGAGCATTGACACTCTTCCATCGATAGAGGTCGATCATCTCGCCGATCGTCGGTTGTCCCGGGGCGGATTCGAGTCCGCGTCGCAAGGCGGCGAAACTCCCGAAGGCGCCGAACTTGGGCGCCAGCACGCGCGACATCAGGCCATCGTCACCCATGCACAGCGCGATCATTGGCCGCGGGCTGAGCCGGTGCAGCTCGAAGGCCTCGAAATTGTCGCGCACCGTCCGGGCGCGCCACGCGAGCTTCGGCGTCCGGCATGAGTCAACTCGGAGCATCGACACCAGATCAGACTGAAGGCTCGACGGCCTTTCCCTGAGATCGTGCCGCGAGAGGATCATGCCCCGTCGCCGGCCCTGTTCGATGACTTCCAGACCGCCGCTTTGCGACACGAAGCCCGCCCGCCGGATCGCGGATTCCGCCAGCCGGCGATTGGCCTCGGAGCGATCCCAGGTCGCGAGTTCGACGTCGACGAAATCAGCGATGGGGCCGAGTCGATCGAGCCGTTCGAGGCGCTCAAGATCGGTGGCGTTCGAGTCGCCCCCCTCCCGCTCGCTGCGAAATGTCAGAATGATCGGAAGGTCGGCCGCCCGCGACGAGAGGAGCGTATCAAGCTCCTCGTCGGTGACATCGTGGATCATGTCGAGCCGCAGCTCAACCATGTCGGCGCCGGCATCGGCCGCCGCCACGATGTCGGCGCGGATGGCATCGATCGAGTCTCCGCCGATCGGGACGATCAGATAGGTCATGACGTGAAACGCTTCCCTGCGTTGCGCGATCTCATCGAATCGCGTCCGGTTCCATACTCTTGCGCCGACGCGGCGCAAGCGGAATTATAGGGAAAACCGCTCCAGGCCACACCTCGCGCAGCGCACAACTCGTCAGGAATCTTTCGGGATTCGCGAACGGGCGAAGGGCACTATAATCCGATCGCACCCCCCGGCGCGGACCGACCGAACCCGCGTGCCGCGGCCGGTGCGGGAGCGGCGCGGTGGATTTTCAGTACTTTCCGCAGAACGATTTCGGCCCGGCCATCAAGGGCATGGTCATTGGCGGCCTCGGGATCTTTCACGTCTTTCTCGCACAGTTCGCCATCGGCGGCGGCATCCTCATGTGCTACTTCCAATGGCTCGCCCATCGCGCCGACAGCGCGAACGGCGGCGGATCATGCACGGGCACACCCGGCGTCGCATTGGCTGCCATCGCCAATCCCGCCCGCGCATTCCTCGACGGCTACTTTCGATTTCTCGTGCTCGTCAGCTTCGTCATCGGCGCGCTGACCGGCGTGGCGATGTGGTTCACCACGATCCAGATCAGCCCGCGAACGATCGGCGTCATGGTCGACGAATTTCACTGGCTATGGGCGACCGAATGGACCTTCTTCTGCCTCGAAGTCGTCGCGGGGTATGCGTTCTACCGCTGCGGCCGATCGCTGCCGGATCGGGCGCGAATGACGCTGCTTGTGCTGTACAGCGTCGCGGCGTGGTTCAGCCTGTTCTGGATCAACGGCATTCTCTCGTGGCAGTTGACCCCCGGCGGCTGGACCGAGTCACGCAATCTCTGGGCCGGATTCTTCAACCCGAGCTTCTGGCCCTCGCTCATCTTCCGGACGATCGTCGCCATGACGATCGCCTCGCTCGTGGCGTGCGTCGTCATCAACACGATGAAGGACATCGATCGCGACGCGCGGCAGCGGCTTCAGAACCAGGCGGCCTACCTGCTCGCCCCCATGGTGCTCATGCCGATTCTGGGCGGCTGGTACCTGGCCGTCATTCCGGAAGACAGCCGATCCTGGGTGCTCGGCGGAACGCCGGCCATGTCGATGTTCCTGGCGATCACCATCGGCGCATCGCTCCTCATCGGCGGGTACGCACTCGTCGGACTCATCCGCCAGAAGCTCTACATCAACGGCGCGACCGCCACCCTGCTCGTCGCCCTCGCCTTCGGCGCGACGGCCGGCGGGGAGTTCGTGCGCGAGGGCGTGCGAAAGCCGTTCACCATTCGCGAATACCTCTATTCGAATTCGATCAAGCCCGGAGAGGTGTCACGCTTGAGGCAGGTTGGATCGGCTACGAATGATCCGTATCCACTCAAGGATGCCGAGTCTTACCCAACCGAACACCTCCTTCTCGGCGCGAAGGTCTTTCGGGTGCAGTGCAGCGTCTGCCACACCACCGACGGCGTCAACGGCCTCACGCACCTCGCGGGATCGTGGACGCCGGACCAGAAGCGCATGAACATTGCCAAGCTTCAGCACACCAAGCCCTTTATGCCACCGTTCGCCGGAACGCCCGAGGAACTGGAAGCACTGGTCGATCTGATCGAATGGACCCACGCCGGCCGGCCGGGCAACTGGGTCTCGCGCGAGCCGGGCGACGCCGAACTGCGGCAGATCGCCGACTGGCTGAGCGAGGCGGGCGTCGAACCGAGGACCCCTTCCCTTCAGGCCCATGACCCGGCCGCCAAATCGCCGACGCGGGAGGAATCCACCAGATGAATGCGCCCTTCCCATTCGGCTTTCCGCTTCCGACGGGCTTCTATCTGACCATGTACGTCGTCACGCTCGTCATTCATGTCGTCTTCATGAATTACGTACTCGCCGGATCGGCCTGGCTCGCGGTCGCCGGCATGTTCCCCGGTCGAAACCGAGGTCAACTTGCGGACTCGCCGATCAGCCGCGTGCTTCGCGACTGGATGCCGTTCGCGGTCAGCGCCGCCATCACGGCCGGTGTCGCCCCGCTGCTCTTCATTCAGATTCTCTACATGGAGAATTTCTACACCGCCAACCTGCTGCTCTTTCACCGCTGGATGGCGATCGTTCCCGTTCTGATCGTCGGCTTCTATCTTACATATCTATTCAAGAGCAAGACGATCGGCGCGTGGCCGGGGTGGTCGCGAGTCCTCGTCGGCCTCGCCATGTTCGGCTGCTTTCTCTTCGCCGGGCTGTCGTGGACGGAGAACCACCTGCTGGCGCTGGATCGATCGAACTGGCCGGGCTTCTACGGGTCGGGCTCGATCATCTACAGGAACCCGGACATTCTCCCGCGCCTCGCCATGTGGACGGCCGGCGCGTTTCCGGCCATGGCGACGCTGGTGGGGTGGCAGCTTCTCTCGACGGGCGACGAAATGGCTTCGCGGGACGCCGCTTCAGAAAGTGCCGCCGCGTCGGCCCGCATGCTCGCCCTGCTGGCGGTCATCGGGCTCATCATCGCCGCGGGGTTTGCCGCGCTCTACTTCTTTCTCCTGCCCGCCGCCCTGCGGGAGACGCTGCTCGGCCCGCTTAATTTCCCGTATCTGATCGCCGCGGGAATCGGAGCGCTCGCCCAATGCGCCGCGTGGCACTTGGTTTTTCACGGCCGTCGACCCACGAGGCCGCTGCTCGCGCTCGCCTCGGCCGGCCTGGCGCTCACGCTCTTCGGGATGACCGTCGCACGCGAAACCCTGCGCCTTGGCACCATCGACATCGAAAAGCTCTACCCCCAGCACGCAGCCACCTCGGAGAAAGGCGGCCTGATCGTGTTCCTCGCATTCTTCGTTATTAACGCAGTGCTGATCGCCTGGTGCCTGAAACTGGTGAGGCGGAGAGGCGAATGAAGAATTGAGAATGGAGAATGTAGAGTGAAGGGGCGTGTGGCATGCCGAAGCGCAGCGCCCAGCATGGCGAGAGAGATTTAGTGATCTGGCGATTGGGTGATTCGGCGAACGGTGCTTCCCCTGTGGCACCGATTTCCAATCGGTGTGCTGTACAACAGGTTTCCAACCTGTTGAAGTGACCAGAGCAGTCCTCGCTCGACGGTGTCGGAGCCACAACGGCCCGTTCAAATAGACTGCATTTACGGCATTTCTGTGATACGATGCTGGCACCCAAATACTCACTTGGGGAATTATGAGGTGAGGCGTGGGAATTGACATTCATATCAGCAACGAATCGCTCCGAAGGTGCACGCCCGCCCCCTGCTCACCGCTGCGGCGGGAGCCTTTCCGTTTCGCGATCGAGAATGATGTTGTACTCCTGCGCAAACGAACAGTGACGACGCTGAGCCCCGACCTTCTGGCGTTTACATTCATCAATCCTCCGCCGGACCTGCCAATCGTTCCAACCGAAGATCGTTGGGCCTGCGCCTATTGTGTGCTCAACCTGAAGGATGTAATCGACGATTTCGGAAATCCCTGTCAGATTGTCACGGAGGATTCGAAATTCGAGTTTGTCGGGTTCCTGAGTCGCAGCGAATTCTTAGACGCGGCAACGGAAGCCCAAGCTCACACGTTGACCAGTCGCTGGCACGCTCTGGACGTCCAGTTTCTTCCGGGCTGCGTGAACTACACGTGCGGCAACGAACGAAGTCAGATTTGCAGATCATGTCCCATCAAACCCGAGCGATCGTGCGATTGCGAACCGCGTCTCATGGGAGCAGGCAGCACTGATCGCTTCGTCGAAGGTCTCCACCTCGTCCTGACCCGTTTCGCGAACTCAGAAAGTGATTCAATCCAACAGTGTCAATCCCTTGTTTCCACCATGCATCTGGAGAAT
>CALLKH010000299.1 GCA_938008425.1 uncultured Planctomycetaceae bacterium
CGCACGAACCCAATCCCCGTTGGAGGCTGTCGCCATGAAACGGCTGCTTGTGTTGTGCACTTGGATCTGTCTGTGTTGTTGTCCATCCCAGTTTGTGAAGGCGAGCGACAAGGATCGCGCCCTTGGCGGCGATGATCCGACCGGCGGCGGAGGAGATGTCCTCGGCCGCTGCTGTTTTCTGGGAATCGTGCCGGAACCCATCCTCTGCGAAGTCAGCACTGAAGAAGAGTGTTACTTCAACACCGCCCCGGTTTCGTGGACGCCGGGCCTTGATTGCAACACCCCGTGCGAATCGCAGACCGAGTTTTTCCGCGGCTGCGGAACGCTGGGCGTCGGGCCACAGGGCTGCCCGCTGTTCAACACGGATGATGGTCAGTCGTTTATCCTGCAGAACGTCGGCAATGTGATCGCGCCGCGCATCTGGGTCAGCGGTGTGATCAATCCGCAGTCGAACCTGTGCTCGCCGCTGGTTCTTCCCGGCCTGATGAACAACACGTTCGGGCGCTGTTTCGAGGGCTGCGGCGTTTTGATTCAGGGCGTCGAGTGCATCCTGTTCCAGGCGGACAGCGGCGGACTCTATATCCTTACCAATCTTGGTGGATTCTCCGTCGGCGATCGCGTCAAGGTGCGGGGCTGCCTGAATCCGGTTTGTGTTTCCTTTTGTCAGCAGGGTAATGGCTGCATCGAGGACAACCTGATCGAGGCATGCGATCCCGCGCCGACCGGCGCGTGCTGCAGCCCGCTTCTGTTGAACCCGCTCAGTTGCATCGTCACCACGCCGGATCACTGTGCCGAGATTCAGGGCTCGTACATCGGCGACAACACCGTTTGCACGACAAACCCCTGCAGCACGGTTCTCGGCCGATGCTGTTTCCTCGGCATCGTGCCCGAGCCGGTGCTCTGCGAAGTGACGACGTGGTCGAACTGCATCAGCCACCCGGCGTTCGTTTCGTGGACGGCCGGCGCGGACTGCGTCAACGGTTGCGACAACATTCCCCGCGGCGCGTGCTGCGTGCCGATGAACGTTCCCGGTTCGGCCTACTGTGAAGTTCTGACGGCTCAGGAATGCGCCGAGCGGGGCGGTGATTACAAGGGCGACGGCACGACCTGTGATCCCGCGGTGCCGTGTCCACGACTGGGTCGATGCTGTTTCGTCGGAATCGTCTTCCCGCCGTTCCTCTGCGACGTGACCACCGAGGAGGAGTGCAGCTTCTACATCGGCAGCTTCTGGACCGATGGGCTGACCTGTGACTGGCCGTGCAGCGACGCGCTGGGGTCGTGCTGCTTCGACATCGATGACGGCCCGCTGGCATATGACACCTGCGTGACGAACATGACGCAGACTGATTGTGAAGCGAACGGCGGCGTCTTTGATCAGGGCGGAACCTGCACGCTCGTCGGCTGTTGTCTGCCGACCGGCGGCTGCCAGGACGCCGATCCGCAGTGTTGTCTCGCATCGGGCGGCCAGCCGAATCCGAACGGCGCCCCGTGCTCGTCGGTCGGCTGCAACGCGGACCCGACCGGGGCCTGCTGCATCCCGGTGGCGACGCCCGAGGACCGCTGCCTGGTTCTCACGCCGCTCCAGTGTCTCCAGCAGGGCGGGACCTATCAGGGCAACGGCAGCGTGTGTCCGCCGAGCGGATTCTGCGATCCGACGGCCACGGGCGCCTGCTGCGTGCCCACGCCGATTCCCGAGGGACGTTGCCTCGAGTTGACGGCATTGCAATGTGCGGCGGCGCTGGGCGTGTATCATGGCAACGGGACGGTCTGCCCACCGAATAGTACGCTCTGTTTCCCGGGTCAGAGGGGCGCATGCTGCGTCGATGTTGATGACGGCCCCGCTCAGTTCGATACCTGCGTCAGAGTCACCCCCCAGCAGTGTCTGGAGCTGGGCGGGTTTTTCCAGGGCGTGAATACGTTCTGCCAGGTTCGGGCGTGCTGCTTCGACAACGGATTCTGCCAGGACATGGATCCGCGGTGCTGCATGGCGTCCGGCGGAACGCCGGCGCCGGCGGGCGCGCTGTGCTCCAATACCACGTGTCCGGTTCCAGTCCGGGGAGCATGCTGCTTTGATGCTCCCAACGGCCTATGCACCGTGATGACGCATCAGGAGTGCATCGAGGCAGGCGGAACGTATCTCGGCGATGGAACGACGTGCGGCCCGATCAACGTTTGCGTGCCGCGCGGCGCCTGCTGCCTGACGCCCAATGTTCCGGGCACGACGAACTGCATCGTCACCACGGCCTTGCATTGCAATGAAGTCGGCGGCGTCTATCGCGGCGACGGCACGACCTGCACCAACACATCGTGCCCGATTCTCGGTCGATGCTGCTTCCTCGGCATCGTGGCGGATCCGATTCTGTGTGAAGTGACGACGCAGTCGAGTTGTATGAATCGCCCCGGCTTCGTCTCCTGGACAGCCCATCAGACCTGTGATACGCCATGTCGGCGGCCGGACATCTTCCGCGGCTGCGGCGTTCTTGGGCCCGGCCCGCAGGGCTGCATCAATTTCCTGGCCGACACGGGAGAAGTGTTCGCACTCGAGAATGGCGGGCCGATTTTCAACAGCGGGCATGTCTGGGTTCGCGGCGAGATCGTGAATCCGTCGAATCTGTGTTTCCCGGTTCCGGGTGTGGGGTTGCACAACAACACGATCGGCCCGTGCTTCGAGGGGTGCGGGCGACTGGTGCAGGGTGTCGAATGCGTCCTGTTCCACGCGGACACCGGTGCATTGTATCTCCTCGACAATCTCGGCGGGTTTTCCGTCGGTGATCGCGTGAAGGTTCGCGGGTGCCTGAATCCCGCCTGTGTGTCGTTCTGTCAGCAGGGCAACGGTTGCATCGAGGACAATGACATCGAGGCCTGCGGCGACATTCCGCGCGGCGCGTGTTGCAGCGGTGTGCTCGCCAATCCGCTCGGCTGCATTGTGACCACGCCGGCGAACTGCGAGATGATCGAGGGCGAGTACCAGGGCGACGGCACGACCTGTCTGCCGAACAACCCTTGTGCGCCGCGCCTCGGCCGGTGCTGCTTCCTCGGATTCAATCCGGCGATTCCGCTCTGCGAAGTGCTGACGCGGCAGGAGTGCATGAACCTGCCGGCGCCGATTTCGTGGACCCCGGGCGCGACCTGTGAGACGCCGTGCGACAACATCCCGCGCGGCGCGTGCTGTGTGAGCCTCGGCACGAATGCGGCGCATTGCGTCGTCGTGACACAGCAACGGTGTCAGATGATCGGCGGCAACTATCAGGGCGACGGCACCACCTGCACCGCGAACACCTGTCCGATTCTCGGCCGGTGCTGCTTCCAGGGCATCGTGCCATTCCCGTTGCTCTGCGAGGTCACGACCCGCCAACAGTGTTTCCAGTTCGCGGCGCCGGTCTCGTGGACGGCCGGGGCGACGTGTGCGATTCCGTGCCATCCGCAGTGCGACCCGCAGGGCGACTGCAACGGCGACGGCGTGATCGACGGCGGCGACGTGCCGTGCTTCGTACGGGCGATGCTCGGCGGACCCGCATCGGGCGATCATCCGCATTGCGCAGGTATGAACGCCGCGTCGGAGACGGGACAGATTGCGGCGTTTGTCGAGTTGCTCACGAATCCGTGAGCGAAGCGGTGATCGTCTGACCTGCGATTTGAGCGCCCCGGGGACTTCATCTCCGGGGCGTTTTTTCTGCGCGCTTGATGTCGCCGCCCGGGTCGGGTATCACGCCGACGGCGCGGAATCGTGATTCGAGAGAAGCGACTTCACGCGATGACGTTCAGCGGATGCCGCACGCGGATGGTTCAATCATTAAGTTAAGAAGGAGCGCAGTCGGCACATGAAAGCAATGCGATTTCATCGAACGGGGGATGTCGGGGTTCTTCAATACGAAGAGGTTCCCGATCTCGTGGCGGGGGAGGGCGAGGTGATCGTCGACGTGAAGGCGGCGGCGATCAATCGGCTGGATCTCTTCCTTCGCTCGGGCGCGGCCACCATGCCCGGATTCACCATGCCCCATGTGGGCGGGTTCGACATCGCCGGTGAGGTCGCATCGGTTGGTGCAGGCGTGTCACCGGCGCTCGTCGGCAGGCCGGTGGTCGTGAAGGCGCGCGTGACCGGGCCGAAGTCGATGGGTCTTCTGGACATCATCGGCATCGCGCGACCCGGTGGTTTCGCGGAGCAGGTGCTTGTCCCCGCGCACTGCATCGCGCCAAAGCCCGAGCCATATTCCTTCGAGGAGGCGGCGGCGTTCGGCTGCGTCTATTTGACGGCCTACTACGGTCTCTGCTGGATTGCGGCGCTGAAGCCCGGCGAGACCGTGCTGGTCCACGGCGCGGGCAGCGGCGCCGGATCGGCCGCCATTCAGGTCGCCAAGGCATGCGGCGCGACGGTCATCACCACGGCCGGCAGCGACGCCAAGTGTGACAAGGCGGCGACGCTCCTGAAGGCCGACCATGTGGTCAACTATCGCAGTGAGGACTTTGAGAGCGTGGTCAAGGATGTGACGAGCGGCCGCGGCGTTGATCTCGTCTTCGATCCGATCTGGGGCGAAAAGACGGCGCCGAAGACCTTGAACTGCCTCGCACGGTACGGCCGCTGGATCGTTCTTGGAATGGTCGAAGGGCTGCACGCTTCGATCGATGTGTCGAAGCTGCTGTTCCAGGAGATCACGCTGCGCGGCATCGTTGAGTTCTACAGCGACGATCGGATCATCGAGGCCGCGTGGGCGATGGCGCATCGCGGCGTCGTGCGGCCGATCGTCGACAAGGTGTGGAGCCTCGCGGATCTCGGCAAGGCGCAGAAGCAGATGGAGACCGGCGACTTCTTCGGGAAGATCGTCGTGCAGCCATGAAGCGGTTTGCGGCGTGAGTCACTGTAGGAATGAAAAAGGGCAGGCCCGTCGGCCTGCCCTTTTGTGTAATGTGAATCTATTGTGAGAGCCGCCGGCGATCAGTCGGCGTTAAAGTCCGAACTCATCGGCATCCCCGCGAAGTTCGGCGAGAAGGTCGGCTCGGCGAAGTTTCGCATTGAAGGATGATCGGCCAGGAATCGACCCTCGCGATCTGCTCGCCAGACGAAATTCTGCGTCTGGCGCGGCAGGTTCCAGATCGCTTCCGGCTCCGCGTTCCTGATGTGCTGGGTGCCAAGCGCCTGCCACGGTCTGGATGCGACGGCCTCGCCCTTCGGTCGTTCCACGGTCGCGGGCATGGGCACCAGCAGGCCGTTGCCGGCAGTCGGGTCGAACGCGGCCAGATTGACACCGTCAAATGATTCAACGTCGCTCGGGCTCAGACCCGAGAAGGTCCAGCCGTCGTTCTGATACGTAAACGGCGAAGCGGAGGGATCGGTCTCGAATTCGACCGGACCTGCATCCGATTCCACATCCTTCGTTGACGCGGCGGGAGTCGTAGAAGCGACTTTGACTTCGTCGTTTGAAGATTGGGGGCGATTGGCTCGTTTGAACGCAACGACGGCCGTCGCTCTCGGTTCACTCGCGCGGGGTTCGTCGTGGAAGACGCCGGCGACCGGGGCGTCGATGATCTCCTGTGTGTCATCGACCGGGGCACGCGAGGCGGCGGTGGCGAACGGCAACTCGCCGGAAGGCAGGCTCATCGCGCCGACGGTTGCGCTTGCAATCGCGGGAGTGAAAGTCGTCGTCTCGTCGCAGGGCTCTTCCGCTTCGACGGGATCGATCGTCGTTGTCTCGACGCGCGAGTTGTAAATGGGAGAAGCCTGAATGGACGTGACATCGACCGATGCGAAAGCAGGTGCTTCGGCATCATCGCAGTCCACATCGGGCTGCACGTCGCCATCGGTCGCCAAGATCTGCACGACCTCCGGTGTCGCCCGGGCGGCAACCAGTCCGCGGCCGTATTCGGCCTTCGCGTGAATCTCCTTGATGAACGAGGCGACGAACGCATCAAACTCGATGGCGGCTTGGTCGATGATCATGCGCGCCTCGTCGGCCGTGACGGGCGTCTCGCAGTTGCCGACGATGTCGCCGTTGGATGACTCGCTGAAGGCGACGAGGTCCGCGGCGCTTTCGTTGAACGTGATCGACGACTCGACGGGCTTCGGCGATTCGCCGGCGGGAAGCTGCATCGGTTCCTGCGGTGACATCCCGTCGGCAAACGGTCGCTCGACGATCTGAAGCGCGAACGAGTACGCGAGCCCCACATTCTCCGCGCGATCGGTCGCTTCAACACGGAACCAGATTTCATGATCAACCGCGTCGGCCGGGATCTTGTAGGTGAACGATCCCTCGTCGGCCAGGTCGCGCTGAAGTTCGATCATCCGATGATCGTCAGCGGTGAAGTCCATCAGCATGCCGATGCGCACCGGGAACTCGACGAGGTGCGAATCGGTGGCACGCCATGAAATTGTCACCAGGTCGCCGGCGTTGTACCAGGTCTGCTCCGGGCTCACCCACACCTCGACCTCGGGCAGCGCCGTGTCGACGTGATACATGCGCTCGGGATATGCGACGGTGTGTTCGGCCGGCGGCTGGCCGGGACCGACGAAGCGCACGCCGAAGTCACCATCCTCTTTCGTGATGAGCGGGAAATGAGTCTGGCTGCGACCGAAGAAGCCGGCCTTGTGCCAGTGATAACCGTTGTCATCGGTCCACCAGATCGCGACTCGCGGAATCTCTTCCGCGTTGTAGCCGCCGGGTTGTCGCACCATGACCATGCGGTTGTTGGTGAAGTAGTGAAGCGGATCGTTGGGCATCGCCCGCGGCGCGGGCTGCAGGTCGTCGATCGGCTTCGCATATTCCGGCTGGTCGTATGCCCAAGCGGGATACGTCTCCTGCGGATCGAACGGCGCCTGACCATCGTCGGACATCGTCTGCTGTTCGACGGCGTGCGGCGCGGGTTGCTGGCAGGCCGGGTGAATCAGGATGAGTAGAACGAGACTCGCGAGCATCTTCCGTGGTGAGGTGAGCATGACTTGCATCCTTGCAATGCTGCCGTGTTGGTTTTCGTCGATTTTATGAGCGATTCTATCGGACGCAACCGACGTTTGAAGACTGGTTGACTATCGACGCGGGTCCCGTCGCGGCTTGATCGAACCGCGGCGCAAGTGCGTTTTCTTCAAAGGAGTTGCGTCATTTCAGGCGGCGGACGGCCGAGCGGAACATCCGGAGGCCGTCCGGCTCGGACCGATCCGCGTTTTCAGGGCTGAAAACGGCGTTTGTCACCGGCGGCTGGGTCGCGAAGATGCATCGCTCCGGATGGGGCATGAGGCCGAAGACCCTGCCAGTGCTGTCCGTCAGGCCGGCGATGTTTTCAATGCTGCCATTGGGGTTCGCGGGGAAATCGGGCGCGCCGCCGTCGGGGCTGACGTATCGAAGCGCGACGCGATCGAGCCTGGCGAGCTGGGCGGCGCCGGCTTCGGCATTCTCGGTCACGATGCGGCCTTCGCCGTGAGCGACCGGGACGTGGTAGAGTTGACCCTTCTCGACGAAGGGGCAGCGGTCCGTCTCGCCGCGAAGATAGACCCAGCGGTCCTCGTAACGGCCGGACTCGTTCAGCGTCAGCGTGAGATTCACCGGCGTGTCGGCGCCGGGCAGGAGCCCCATTCGAACGAGAACCTGGAAGCCGTTGCAGATGCCAACAACGAGACCGCCGCGATCGATGAAGGCGCGGATGTCGTCGCCGAGATGGTGCTTGAGCTGGTTGCCGAGAATCTTGCCGCTGGCGATGTCGTCGCCGTAGCTGAAGCCGCCGGGCACTGCGAGGACCTGATATTGATCGAGCAGGGCCGGCGACGCGCGGAGCTCGTTGATGTGTACGCGGTGAGCGACAGCGCCGACGGCTTCCCATGCGAACGCGGTTTCCTCGTCGCAGTTGATGCCGGGCGCCCGGAGCACGAGTACGTGAATGGTGGCCATGACAGGATTCTAGCGGGGAATCGGCGACGAGCGAAGCGGCGCGAACGGCCGGGAATTTTGACTTGAACGGAGTGCGATTCGACAATGTCCGACCGGGGCGGCGAGGCCGCGTCGAACTGGACTTCGGTATCAGTCAACAAATTCACATGCGAGAGACCTTGAACATCAGGAATCTGTGTCGTCGCGCACTCGCGGCGCTGGTTCTCGTCTGCGCGTCGACGGCCTGTGATTCGTCGAAAGATGCGACGCGGAAGAATGGACCGCCTGAAGTGCGTCGCTCCGCACCGAAGCGCGTGATCACGATCTCGCCGAACGCCACCGAGATGATTGTTGCGCTGGGCGCGGGCGATCGGCTGGTGGGTGTGAGTGATTTCTGCCGGCTGCCGGCGGAGTTCGAAGACGTGCCGCGCGTCGGTGGAATTCTTGATCCCAATCTGGAACGCATCCTTCGACTGAAACCGGATCTCGTCATCCTGCGCGGAAAGATGGCGGAGGTCGAAAGGCTGTGCGAAGCGAACGGCATCCCGCTCTATCGCGATCCGACGGAACGGTTCGATGACGTGTTCAGGACGATTGGCGAATTGGGCGGCTTGCTCGGTCGCGAGAAGGAAGCAAGCGCGCTCGTCGACGCAACGCGCGGGCGCATCGATCGCATCACGCGCGCGGTGGCGGGTCGGCATCGGCCGCGCGTCCTCTTCACCACCGAGCGGCCTGTCGACACGCTTGCCCGCGTCACAACGTCTGGTCGCGGAACATTTGTCGACGAAATCATCACGCGTGCCGGCGGAGAGAATATCTTCGGCAAGGTTGATGTGGCGTATCCGGAGGTCAGCCTTGAATCCATCTTGATCGCCGCGCCGGAAGTGATCATCGAAGTGATGCCCGGGGTCGCCGATCCTGACGGCGAGCTGCGAGACCGGGTCATCCAACAGTGGAAACAACTCGGCTCGATGCCGGCCACGAGAATCGATCGCATCCATGTGTTCGTCGATGCCGAACTGGTCATCCCCTCGCCGCGCATCGCTGACTCAATCGCCCGACTGGCGGCGCTCCTGCATCCGGAGGTGACGCTTGAGTGATACCGCGCCTCCGCTGCTTGCCCTGGAAGATCTCACCTACGGATTCCCGGGACGGCCGAACTTCCTCAAGCCGGTTCGCGCGAAGATGAACGCGGGCGAGTTCTGGGGTGTGGTCGGTCCCAACGGCGCGGGCAAGAGCACGGTGCTTCGCCTCGCGGCCGGTCTGCGGAAGCCCACGAGTGGTCGTGTGCGGCTTCGAGGGACCGCTCTGGATTCGATGAGCCCGATCGCACGGGCCCGGTCGATCGCGTTCCTGCCGCAGAGTCCATCGAATGATCTGCCGCTGCCGGTCAGCGAGATCGTACTGATGGGCCGCTTTCCCCATCGACGATTCGGCATGTTCGAGGATTCGGGCGATCGATCGATCGCCCGTGACGCGATGATCGCCACTGACACGCTGCCCTTCGCTGAACGATCATTGTCGACGCTCTCGGGCGGCGAGGCCCAGCGCGTTCACATTGCCGCGGCGCTGGCTCAGCAGCCCGGCGTGATGCTGCTCGATGAGCCGACCGCCTCGCTGGACTGGCGTCACCAGCTCGCGATTTTTGAACTGCTTCGCACCTTGTCGACGCGCGACGGCCTGCTGGTCGTCACCGTCACGCACGACCTGAACCTGGCGGCGCGCTTTTGCACGCATGTCATCCTGCTGGATGACGGCCGATGTGCGGCGATGGGCCCGCCCGCAGAGGTGCTGCGACCGGACGTGCTGGAGCCCGTATATCGGGTTCGGCTGAAGGTCGCATCGACGGACGAGGAAGGAAGTGGTTCCTGCCTTGTGCCGTTCCGAGTTGACGCCGGGCAAGGCGACAACGCCGTCGGGGGCGCGCGGTCATGAAGCCGATCACGCCGGTTCGCTACGGGTGTTGGATCGGCGCGTGCGGATTTCTCGCGCTCCTGGTTCTCGTGCTCAGTCCCGGCATCGGCACGAGCGAGAGCGGTGTCGGACTGGGCGACGCGTGGCAGGCTTGGTTTTCAGACGGCGAAGGAGCGTCCCTCGAGTACAACATCGCGTTCTGCCTTCGCCTGCCGCGCACGCTACTGGCACTCCAGGCGGGTATCACCCTCGGTCTCTGCGGGGCGGTCTTCCAGGTCCTTTTCAGAAATCCGCTGGCCACGCCGTACACGCTCGGCATCTCAAGCGGAGGATCGCTCGGCGCGCTCATTGCGATCAAGTTCGGCATCACGGCCACCTTCATGGGTGTCTCCGGCCTGGCGCTGTGTTCGTTCATCGGCGCGTCCGCCGTGATCGGCGTAGTCTTTCTGTTCGCGCACGGCGTTCGGCGGCTTACCACGAACGAGCTGCTGCTGGCCGGCGTCACCATGGGGCTCTTCTGTTCGGCGATGATGATGCTGGTCATGTACCTCTCCACGGAACGTCAGACCTTCGACATGATCCGATGGATGATGGGATCGGTTGTTTCCGTCGGCCCTCGTGACTCGCTGGTCAATCTTCCGCTGCTGGCCATTTCATGGGCTGTGCTGGTGGGATTGGCGCGGCCGTTCAATCAGTACATTCTCGGTGATGAAATCGCCGCCTCGCGCGGCGTCAGTGTGGTCAGGATCCAGGCGATCAGCGTGTTGTTTGCCTCACTTGCAACGGGCGCGGTGGTTGCGACGTGCGGTCCGATCGGGTTCGTCGGTCTTGTGGTGCCCCAAATGACGGTGCTCCTGCTGGGCCGTGACTGTCGACTGCTCTTTCCGTGTTCGGCGCTGCTCGGCGGAGTCTTTCTGGCGGTATGCGACTGGGGGGCGCAGCTCAGCCTGGGCTGGATCGGTTCACTGATGGGCAAGACGCTCTCCAGCGCGATGCTGCCCACCGGGGTTGTCACGGCGATCATCGGTGTGCCGATTTTTCTGGTACTGCTCCATCGAAGGGCCCGTTGATGGCCGCCGACGCCGGGTCTCAGACCTTTTCGGTTGCCCCACGGCTGCGCGAGGGCTAACATGTTGCTTTTCTTCGCACCCGTCACACTACGGCTCTGATGTCAACGGGAACTTCGACGACAAATCCAGATCTCGCAAAGCGGCGCGGCACCCGGCGCACCGTCGGCATCGTTGCGCTGATCGCCCTGATGGCGATGGCGACCGGCGGCGTCGCCCTTTATCAGCGGTACTACGGCGAGCCGAAACGGTTCGCGATTGTTGAGAAGGGAATTCTCTACAGGTCTGCCCAGCCCAAGACCGCCCAAATCGGACATGTGATCGATGAATTCGGTGTTAAGACGATCGTCATCGTCCGGGACGGCCTGAGCAAGGCCGTGCCCGAGGAAGCCGAATATGCCCGAAGCCGTGGGGCGGAAGTCGTCGTCATCACGGTGGTCAGTCGGGCAAC
>CALLKH010000300.1 GCA_938008425.1 uncultured Planctomycetaceae bacterium
CCGTTTCGATTGGTATCAGATCGGCGACTGGAACGGCGGACGCAATTGCGCCACCTGGGCGCGCGACCGCCTCCGCGATGCCGGACTTATCCCACCGAGCGGAGACTGCCCCAACAAGATGGCGTGGGAAATGTCGCCGCTGGAAGGTCGGGCGACGCCGATTCTGACAGTCGCGACCTGCGCCCCGCAAATCGCCGAGCACAATCCAGCACCGGAGGCCGACAAGCGATGAGGATTCAGCCTGCACGATACGAGAGTGTCAAGGCGATCGGATCTCGGCGGGGCTTCACGCTGATCGAGCTTGTCATGGTGGTCCTCATTCTCTCCGCGCTCTCGGTTGTCGCCATACCAATGGCACTGAGTTATTCCATTGACGCGAAGAAGTCCGCCTGCAAGGGAGCACTCGGCGGAATGCGATCCGCGATCGAAAACTTCACAATCTGGTCGCTCACCGCCGCGGGCGGCGGCGCCAAACGCCCGCCCTCGATTGCCGAACTGACCACGCCGGGAACGGTGTTACATGAGGCGATTCTGCCTAATCCGTTCGACAAGGACGGAACACCGAACAACATCGTCGACGCCACCGGTCGGTCAAAGGGCACGATCATGGGATCGTCGGGCGGATGGTGTTACAACCCAACAACCGGCGACATATGGGCGAACACGCTGACGAAGTACGTGGTGGAGAGCACGTACTAGCGCCGCCGGATATTCACACTCACATCCCCATCGCCATTTCCATCGGTGTGAACAAATCGAACAGGCTCAGCAGCGAATTGACGCCGAATGAAATCAGCGACGGAATGAAAAGCAGCCCGAGCACGGAGCCGAACAATGCATCGATCAGAAAATTGATCGGTAGAAAACCTGGTAGAAACATCTCTTGAACTCCTCCAACCGGGCCGCCCGCCGGAATCGATGCGACGCGGGTCGATCTCCGCCGACGCTGCCCGGAAAATGTCCACAGCCGGTCACGACCGATGCCGGCCGAAAACCAAATGACTGAATCAGCGGTTGTAGTCCTCTGAATACTGTTTCGTCGTGAGAATGTCAGATCCACGGAAGATCAGCTCCCGGAATTCCTTCGGCAAGTCCTCCAGTTCGACCCGCGACGGCTCAAACAGCCGTCCGACGTAGCCGCCGTCCTTCAGAAACAGGAAGCTGTCGAGGGCCCGACGATAGAGATCAGGCTCGGCATTCACGCTGCCGCTCTGATCGAAGAGCACGAGGCTTTGATAGCCGCGAAGGGCTCCGACCGTCAGTTCGTCCGTCTCGGTGGTCCGGTACGTGCCCAGCCGGAGGAGCGTCGAAATGGCTTCGAGGAACGAGTCGCCATACGCCTCCCGAAGTCGCAGCGAATGGATCGCGACGTCGCGACGAATCTGCCAGATCATCTCCTCGGTCAGCGGGTAGATCCGGCGGCGCTCGAATATTCCGACGGGCGGCGAATACGCCAGGAACCGCTCCGCGTACTCATCCGGTATCAACTCGTGACCGAGTTCGTCGATGATCGAGATCAACTGGTTGAGCGCGAACCGGCCGGGGCTGTTGTTGAGCGCGATCATGATGCGATCGGCGTCGTTCCACTGCCCC
>CALLKH010000301.1 GCA_938008425.1 uncultured Planctomycetaceae bacterium
CGCCGGCCTCCGCAAGCGGATAGGCTCTAGGGTGATCTCGCTCAGAAACGCCATGGCCTCGAAGGGAGCATGACCCATGCTGAAGTCGTCAAATCTGCGTGTCCACGCCGTCGTATCCGCGATGTTTGCTGCGTGCCTCTGCGCTCCCGTTCTTGCCGAGGTCGAACCGCCGGCGGTGACCGGCATTTCCAATGGCCATGCCGCGAAGCAGACAATCGGCGATGAAACGCTGAACGTGGGTCTGGGCTCGATGCTCGATTCGGGGCTGCTTTCCGTTGAAGAGAATCAGAAGCTGATGCTGTTCTGCGCGGCGGATAAAGGCGGGCAGCACAGCGGCGGCGTCGTCGGCATCATCGGTCCGGCCGAAATCGATGTTCAGTGGGAAGAGAACAAGCTCACGCTTCTCGTGAAGAGCGGACGCGTGATGACCTCGGCGGACTGCCCGCAGACGGACCAGTTGGTGTTTATCAAGGCCGCCACCTCAGACGCTCAGCGCCGAATCGATTCCGCGATCGGCCAGGGCGAAACATATCTCCATGTTTCGGGCGAGATGATTGAGTTCGGCTTCGAGTCGGCCTCGGGCAACTCGCTTCGCACCGTGATCAACGACGTGGATCGCTCAGTGGGCTCAGGCAAGAAACTTACGCTTCGCGCCGACGCAGTTGAAGAATCAGACGCAGGCGCCTGGCGCGATGAGAATGACCTCGATCTCAATTCGCTGGTGATGGAACTCTCCATCAAGTCGGCGCGAACCTCGCGCATCATGGTTCAAACGCGATTGATCGACAGCGTCATTGCGTGGGACAAGTACGCGCAGGCGGAGAACATTGAGCCGGAGACCGAGGCCAACAAGATGGAGCCGGAAATCCGACAGGTGGTCGCCGCAGTGCAGACCAGCGTGCTGAACACGACGAACCGCGGCGGATCGCCGCAGACGCCGAACGTGCAGGGCGCCAACGAAGTGCCTTCGCTCTCGCCGGCAGCCGTCAGCGTCGGCGGCGTGACGGCCGTCGAAGTGAACAACGCCAGCGCCGCGAATCTCCTGACGCGCACGCAGAGTCGCGGACTCGGCTTCAATGGTCCCGCACAACTCTCAACGCCCGGTTTCCTCGGCGGCCGACGCACCATTGGTCCTCCGGGCCTCGGCGCGGAGAAGTCGATCAAGAGATGAATGCCCAGGGCGACGCGTCTGTCGACCCGTCGCATCGCGTCGTTACAACCCATACACCTTGCCGAATTCGGTGAACGCCCGCTAAGGTTCCCATCGCATGGCGTTTCGGGTTGGGGTGCATCTTTTTATACGGACCTCGCGAAACTGCAGCACCCGTCTCGGGCATAGCATGGTGTTTGTAAAGAAGGCAGTCGGGGTATAATCGTCTATGCGGCGAGGACGGAGTTCTTGCCGCATGTGTTGGGCCTCTATCTGGCTGCTCGGTGTATCTGCGCGATTCCGCTCGGATTCGGAAGAAGGTGAGGAATCTCACGATGAACGTTCTTATCAATAATAGTCGCACGACTTCACGTCGATGCCTGACCGTATCGCCCGGCGCCCTGCTCACCGGGCAACGATTCGCAGTGGCGTTCGCCGTCGTGGTGATCGCATTGGGATCGTCCGTGAACATTGCAATCGCGAATGAAGTTCCCACAGCGGCAGCGAACATTGCCATGAACGTCGATACCAATCGCACCGCCGGCACCGGCGGCGGCGATGTCAGCGTTGCATTTGGCAATATGACAATCAGCGACGGACCGAACGCCCCTGCGGTCAACTACGGGGCCGGCACTATTTCCCTGAGCGTCGCGCCCGGATTTCAGTTTGCCTCCAGCATCACCGTTTCATCACTGGACTTCGGATTCGAAGGCATGGCGGCCAATACGGCCGTGATGATTCCCACCACCGGCGTCGCGAACGAAGTCGTCATGATTAATCTGACCAGCGGCGGCGCCAATCCCAGCGAGGACATTACGTTCAGCGGGATCAGTGTTCGAATCCTCAATTCCGCCGGAGCCTCTGCGGGACTCCATAGCGTTGTCCGCGTCACCACCACCGGTATCGGCGGTACGTTCACAAACACTGTCCTCGGCAGCGCCAATGTCTCCGCCGGCGCCGAAGACCACATCGGCTTTTCCGTCCAGCCCGCAACCAGCGCCGCCGGCGCTGATCTCGTCCCCGCCGTCCAGATTCTGGACTTCGGCAACAACCCGGTCGTCGGAACCGATCGCCTCATCGAACTCACGATTCAGAACAATCCCGGCGCGGCCACGCTCTTCGGCAATCGCTTCAGGATGATGGCCGCCAGCGTCGCGACGTGGACGGGCGCCGACAATCTTCGAATCAACAATGCCGCGAACGGATACACCCTGCGCGCCACCGCCGGTGGGCCGGCCCTTCCCGGCGGCAATATGGTCGACAGCTCGGCATTCAATATCACGGCCGGCGCGGCCGCCTCGCTCAGTTTCTCGCTTCAGCCGAACAGCCCGGCTGCCGGTGCGGACATTCTCGCGTCGGTCACCGCGGTCGATCAGTTCGGCAATCCCGTGTCGGGTGTGCCGGTCACGCTTTCGCTCGGCAACAATCCGACCGGCGCGACACTGCTGGTTGGATCGAACCTCACCAAGAATACAAACGCCTCCGGAGTCGCGTCGTGGGCCGCCGCGGATGATCTCCGAATCAACACCGCCGGCACCGGCTATCGTCTCCTCGCCGAGAGCGGAGCGCTGCAATCACTCAGCAACGCGTTCAATATCACGCCAGGCGCCGATGCCGCGCTGCGATTCGTCCAACAGCCCACCAATACCGCTGTCGGCGTCGTCATCTCGCCGAATGTTTCGGTTGAAGTCGTCGATGCCTTCAACAATCGAACCGGCGCGGCCGTGCCAATCGTGCTGGCGCTGAATCCGAATCCCTGCGGCGGCGCGCTCGCCGGCGCGAATGTCAACTCCGCCGCCGGCCTCGCCACCTTCAACGCACTGTCGGTCAACACCGTTTGCTCCGGCTATCGCCTGCGGGCCACTTCGGGCGGACTGACGCTCGCGGACTCGAACCTCTTCAACATCACCCAGGGCACCAACCTCGCCATGGGTTCGGTCGGCGTCGACGTCATGGGCGCTTCGACCAATGTCACCTTCACTTACTCCGTCCAGGGATCGGCCACCGTCGCGCCTTTCCAGATCAACATCGGCCTCGACAAGGGCCCCGCTCCCGACGGAACCGCCGATGTGAACCTCGTCACCATCGCCCCCGGCGCCGGTGACGTCGGCCTCGCCCCCGGCACCTACACCGTCACGCGAAACGTCCGCACGCCGCTCAACGGCAACGCGGAAGACGCAGATCGCATCGTTGTTCAGCTCGACACCGGCGCGGTTGTCGCCGAGACCAACGAAGCCGACAATGCAATGAGCAGCCCGGAGCTCGACGTCGATCTCGTCGCCGTCAACCTGTTCTACAACCCGAACACCACGTCGGCGACTTTCACGTACACCGTGTCCGGCCCCGCCAACGTGCCGGCCTACAACATTGAGTTCTATCTAGACACGTCGGCCCCGCTCGGAATGCTGGATGCCGGCGACACCATGGTGGACATGGTGGCAGGCAATGCGGCCGCCGGTGTGCACCAGGCGCTCGGCAACTACGCCGGCAACGTTCCCGTCGGCGGCCAGAATATCTTCGCTGTCGTCGATAGCGACGTTCCCGATGACGTCAACGAATCCGACGAAATGAACAACACCTCGACCGCAGTGAACGGCGCGGTGACCGATCTCGTCGCCGTCTCATTGACCTACGACTCCAACACCGGCAACGCCGAGTTGACGTATCTCGTCAACGCCCCGCTCGCCGTCGGCGCCTACAACATTGAGTTCCGGCTTGACTCGGCCGCGCGGTTCGGCACGCTGACCGGCGCCGACGCCCTCGTTGCGACGGTCGCCGGAATGACCGCACCGGGCGCGCATGTGCTGACGCAAAGCTACGCCGGCAACCTTCCCGGCACCGGCCAGGCGATCTTCGCCACGGTCGACGTCGCGAATGCCGTGGCCGAATCCGACGAGGCCAACAATGAAGCCACCGCCACCAACACCGCGGTGACGGATATCGCCGCCGTCTCGCTGGCCTACGACGCCCCGGCCGAGAACGCACAGCTTTCGTACACCGTTTCCAGCCCGGTTCCGGTCGCGGCTTACAACATTCAGTTCTTCCTCGACACGACGGCGCCCTTCGGCATGTTGAACGTCGGCGACGCCCTCATCAACACCGTCGCCGGCAACGTCAACCCCGGTCCGCACGTACTCGTGCAGAGCTATGGCGCCATGCCCCCGGCATCGATGCAGGCCATCTTCGCCGTCGTCGATACCGGCAACACCGTCGCCGAAGACAACGAGATGAACAACGAGGTCATGACCGTTAACAACGCGACCACCGACCTCATCGTCAACTCGCTCTCCTACGACGCGGGCCTTCAGACGGCCAGCCTCAGCTACACCGTCCTGAGCCCGGCGGCCGTCCCCGCGTTTAACATCAGCTTCTTCCTCGATGATTCCGCGCCGGTCGGCGTTCTCGATGCCGGTGACACGCTCGTGTCGACCATCCCCGGCCAGACGGCCCCCGGCCTCTACAACCCGACACAGAGCTACGCCGGAAACCTTCCGGCTTCCGGCCAGTTCATCTTCGCGGTTCTCGACCCCGCGAACACGGTTTCAGAATCAGATGAGCTGAACAACGAAGGCGCGGTGGCCAACACCGCGACGACCGATCTCAGCATCAACGCGGTGGCGCTGGAAGTCAGCGGAGCGGCGACCAACGTCAACGTGGCGTACACCATCACCAGTCCGGTCCCCGTCGTGCCCTTCACGATCCGCCTGCAGCTGGATCGCGGCGGCGACGGCACGCCCGACGTCCTTCTCGTGGATGTTCCCGTCACGATTGCGGGCGATCTGACGCCCGGCGTGCACTCCATTATTCGAAATGTACGAACTGAACTCGATGCGGCCACCGTCCAGAACGGAGATACGATCCGAGCGACGCTGGACTCCGCCAACACGGTCATTGAGTCCAACGAACTCAACAACGTGGCGCCCTCTTCAGGCCTGGCGGTGGATATCGAGGTGACCGCCGTGGCGGTCGTCGGCACCAACGGCGTTCGCGCTAAGGTCACCTACCGCGTGAACAGTCCCGCCAACGTTCCGCCATACGTCATTCGCCTCGGCCTCGACACGCTCATGGCGGGCAATGCCGGCGCGGACGGCATCATCAGCCTGTTCCTCCCCAATGGCGGTGGATTCTTCGACTTCGCCGGCAATCCCGCACCCGGCATCCACACCACGGCGGATTCGCCGAATCTCGCCGAATCGCTTCTCTCCAGCGGCAAGCCCATTACGCCGGGCCAGGCGCTCGACATTCACGCCGAAGCGGATGCCACCGGCCTCGTTCGAGAAGCCGGTGAAAACGGCGACGCGGTCATCGATCCGGGTGAGCGTCTCCTCAACACGCGCGGCGGCGCCGACAAGTACGTCGTCAACCTCGCCGTATCGGAGATCGATCCGAACAGCATGTTCCGCGGGTTCAGCCTCGGAAAGCCGTTCAATCTTGAATTCACCTATCGCGTGGACAGCAACCCGATTCCGCCGGGCGTCAACTTCAACATCGGAGTGTGGGCCTCGACCGCCGCCGGCGGCATCAATCCGGCGCGCGTTCCGCGACCCGATCGGCTGCTTGCAACGATCAACATCACCGCCGATCTGCCCGCGGAGGACAAGCAGGTCGGAAGCCGCAATCGAACGTTCCTGGGGCTCATTATCCCCGCAAATCAGTTCGATAACGGCGACCTCTTCCTCAAGGTTCGTGTCGACGACCTCGACCAGGTGTTCGAAGGCGCCGAAGCGGCCGACAATTCCGTCGACAACACCCTTGCCGTTCGAAACGCCGGCCCCGATGCCGACGTCGATAACGACGGCCTCACCTCGCAGGAAGAGGCTGACGGCCAGGCCATTCCCGCCGGTATGGTCTTCAACGCCAACACCACGCCGAATGCCGCCGGCGCTGAAGTTCCCGGAGCGCCGACGCTCGACACCCAGCAGGACAGCGATGGCGACGGACTGAATGACCGACTCGAACGCGAAACCAGCACGGATCCGCGAAACGTCGATACCGACGGCGACGGCCTGCCCGACGGCGATGAAGACGCCAATCGCAACGGCATCTTCGAGCCCAATCTCGGCGAGACCGATCCGCGAAACTGGGATTCGGACGGCGATGGTCTCAGCGACAAGGAGGAAATCGACGGCATCTTCCTGCTGATGCGATATCCGAACGATCCGGCCGAATACTCCAAGGGCGTCTTCTCCGGTCGATTCGACAGCAAGTTTGTCACCCAGGTGGTCACCGATCCCAACAACTGGGACACCGACGGCGACCGCGTCTCGGACTGGGATGAACTCAACACCTGGGCCCGCGAGGCATTCCGACCGGCCGATCCGAACAATCCGACGCCTGCCGAGGTCAACAAGCTCGGCTCGGTTGAGTCGATCGGTCTGGGACGAATTCCCGCCCGCATCGGCCGCGTGTTCAACGGCGCCGGCGAGAGCGGCTTCGGCGGATTCACCCCGCAATTTCCGAATCAGCGAACCAAGCTGGTCTGGGGCATTCGAACCGATCCCACCCGCACCGATAGCGACGGCGACGGCCTCGGCGACTGGGAAGACCCCGCGCCGCAGATCAACCCGCTTCACTTCGGTTTCGATCAGGACAACGACGGCGACTTCGACGCCGACGACATCGAGGCCAACCGAGCGCTGCTCGTATCGACCGGCCAGATCGCATCGGACGCGCCGTTCGACAACGTCATCTTCCAGAGCCGCCTGCTCAACTTCGATCAGGATGGCGACGGATTCCTCGAAGCGCCCGATGCCAACGGCGACGGCTTCCCGGACTTCACCCGGTTCAACGAGGCTACGATCGAGCAGTCCTATGCGGTGGACTTCAGCAACACCGGCAGCCTGCAGGACGGCTTCGACGTCGGCGGACGTGGCCTGGGCGAGACCGATCAGAGCGGCCAGAACCGGTTCGGCGACTACCGCGCCGGTGACGGCGCCGGGACACCCGGCGGCGACGGCGTCCTCGACACGCAGGACAGCAATGGCGGTCTCATGGCCAGCGACAACTGTCCGCGTCAGCAGAACGCCCAGCAGCTCGACTTCGACGGCGACGGCCTCGGCGACGACTGCGACGCCGACCTCGACAACGACGGCGTGCCGAACTTCCTCGATCCGATTGCCCAGTTGCCGGTCACGGCCCTGAACTTCCCGGCGATCTGCGGAATCGGGGCATTTGGCAGCATGTTCGGAGCCATCGCGGGCATGTTCGGTCTGACGTACCTGACGCGCCGCATGCGACGAACCCGACGCCGCTAAGCCGGCTGCGTTCAGGCTTCTGTGTTTGTCTTTCACCAGGGGGAACCGGTTCGCCGGTTCCCCCTTTTCATGCGCTCCTGCCGGGCGCCTGAAGCGGAAGAACGATGATCGAGGCGCGACCCGCGAGTTTCTGAAACCGGCGTCAATTTGGGCGATGATGCGATGCGAAGTGGAGGGCACGCGAAAATCGGGAGACCCGAAAATCGGGAAACGCGAAAATCGGGAAACGCGAAAATCGGGAAACGCGAAAATCGGGAAACGCGAAAAT
>CALLKH010000302.1 GCA_938008425.1 uncultured Planctomycetaceae bacterium
TCACCCTCGGGCAGCATCTTGCCCGTCTTCTTGGTCATGACCGCGCACTTGTCCGCGGGGACATAAATGCGGAACGTCGACCAGACCACCGCCGTGAGCAATCCCGTCAGAAGAAGAAGACTACCAATTCCAAGAAGGATGAGCCGCTTCATTACTGCCGCTCCTTTCCGATCGAAACCGTCGTCGGCTTCGCAGAATCCGCGGTTCCGGCGGATTTCGTGATCTTGAACGACTGAAATTCCTTGAAGATTTCCGCAAAGGTGCCGTCCGTGTTCGACATGATCGACTGGATGGCCGGCCCCGTCTTCTGAAGGAAGAAGTGCTGCGCGTAGGCCGTGCCGTCGCCGAAGGCCGACACCGCCTTGGCCAGCGGCTCCGCCTTCGCCCTGAACTGGAACAGCACGACGTTTGCCTCGGCCTCTCCCCGCGACCGGATCGCCGCCGCCTCTTTCTCGGCGGCTTCAAGTTGCAGCTTGGCGACTTCAAGCTCGCGGTTCGCCATCGTCACCGCGACGCCCTTCTTTCGCTCCGCCTCCTTTGTGACCGTCACCACCTCGCGGCGGATGTCACCGATCGACTTATTCCGCTCCTGCATTTCCTGCTGCTCGATCAGCTTCGCCTCCGACTGCGCCTCCTGCATCTGGTTCGTCGATCGCTCGATCTCCTGGTCCGCCTGTTCGCGCTGGCTGATGAGCGAGGCGATCTCCTGCGGCGGCTGAATGTCTCGCACCAGCGCCGCGCGGATGTCGATGCCCTGCTTCCAGCATTCCTCCTTGAGCTCCGTCAAGAGCCGCGTCTGGAACGCCGATCGGGTCCGGCCGCTGATGAATTCCCGCGCCCGAAGCTTCGACCCCTGGATGCGGGCGATACTCCTTGCGTTCGGAAGAATGATCTTGCGCAGAATGTCGTCCACGTCGCCGTACGCGACCGTCACCTCCGCCACGCGATCCGGCCGGATCGCCCACTCAATCGTGCCTTCGATCGTGATGGTGAAGCTGTCGCTCGACGGGAAGTAGATCGCGTCATCGCTTACCATGTCGTACTTGTGGCTTCGAAGGTCCACGATGTCGATGCGCTTCAGGTAGGGATTGAACCACTCGAGGCCCGGCGGCAGCGTCTCTCGCTGCACGCCCTTCTCGCCGGGCTCAACGACATAGGTGTTCTTTGTCGTCGGATCGGTTCCGCTCAGCAGTGTCACCACGCCGACATGGCCCTCGGGGATCTGCGCGGCCGGAAACCGCTGGACGTCGTACGCCAGCAGGTTCACGTCGTGCCGGCCGGGACCGAGCACCTCGGCGACCGGTCCCCGCTCATCCGGCTCGGTCGCGACCGTTTTTGGAAACGGCAGCGGTTTGCCGAACTTGCGAATCCGGACGCCGACCTCGTTCTGCTTGATGATCGTCGTCGGGAAGACGTACGCCTCGCGATTGTAGGGATTCGGGAAATACCGGCCCTCTTTCCGCACCTGGTACTGCACGCCTTTGAACTGCTCGCGCACATCTTCAGCGCTCAATCCGGTCTTCTGCACGAGTTGTTCCGTCAATTCGGGATACAGGACCACCTGATCGCCGAACTCGTCGTAGAGCTCCTTTGGCAGGTCCTGGCCCGTCTTGTTGACGAGCACCATCAAGTGATTCGTCTGCACCTCAACCCGGATGACGAACCAGAAGACAAACAATCCGAGGAACGCCAAGCCCAATACGCCGAGGCCGGCCATCCCTAAAATCGTTCTCATCGGAAATCGCGGTTTTTTTCCGCCCATCGGGCGTTCATCACTCATCACCTTGTCCTCCCGTCCCCGAATCGGACGTGTTCAACGACGCGCCGCACCGGCCGCAATAGGTGCCGTCCGGCGAATTGATATGTTTGCAGGCGGGGCAAGCCACCCCGCCCGGAATTCGTCTGTGCGTCTCGGAGCCGTCCTCGCTGCGGCGACGCGATGCAAACGCCCCACGCAGCACCAGGATCATTCCCGTTCCGACCAGCAGCCCAACCAGAATGAGCACAATCGTTGTCATGTGACCCGGCAGCATTCGCCCACCTCAAGAGGCGGAGACCCCGCCCCTGCGCGAGAAGTATAGCACCATTCACGACGGCGCGCTCTTATAAAGGAACACGGGAATTAGACAGACCGCCCTTGAAGGGCACGAAACACCCGTTCGGACGGAAATTGAGGCCGCGCAGATCAACTCGCAATTCGGCTAACGGCTGTACTGTACGGCTGCCACGCGCGAGGGCTCGGTGGCGAGGACGTTCGGTCGATCCTGATCGCAATCGCCCTTGTGAATGTGTGTCGGAATGAACGGTTTGCCGACGGCATAGATGAGGTTGCCGCGCGCCTGGGGCGGGTGGAAGACACTGGGAAGATCGTCCGCCGCCAGGGTCCAGCCCGCGCCAGGACATTCGAACGACCATGCGTCCATGAGATACGGCCGGCCGATTCGCTGTGCCTGGGCGCAGCCGGCCTTGAACGCCGCGTTCACGTCGTTCCACCAGTTTTCTTCGAGCCGGACGCAGTGCGTGACGACGCCCCATTCGTTCGTTTCGGTGCGAAAGATTCCGCCGGGGCGACGGTCGTATGAATAGACCGGGTGCTGTTCGAACCGATGCGCGAGCCATGCCGAGTCCGGGAGGCGCTCCGCGGCGTGCCGAAGCTCCGGCATCGCAATTTCCGGCCGGTCCGAGGGTTGATAAGTCCATCGCCGACCGGCGCGCACGGTGAATCCTCGTTTGAGATAGACCGGCAGCGCCTCCGGGCCGGCGCCGAAGGTCCCGATCCAGCCATCGGCCGCGAGGGCGATCTCCTGCATGCGGGCGAGCAATTGGCCGCCCATACCGGTGCCCTTCAGTTCCGGCAGCACGTGCCACAGTGCGAGCCAGTACGAGGTCGGCCGCGGATACGGCGCGACGATCGCCCCGAGGAAGCCGAGCATTCGGTTGTCATCGTCGTAAACGCCGAGAACGCTCGTGCCGCGGGGAAACGCGGATCGATTCACCCAGCGCGTGCGATAGGTGAAGGCGAACATCCGCTCATCGTGGGCGAGGACATGGCCCCTTCTCCAGTAGGCGTCGATGTATTCTCGCAGTTGGCCGTCGTCGCGGCACGGTTCAATGCGATGCATGTGCGGCTCCCAGTTTGTCCATGACGAGCTTCGCGTCCACCCGTTCATCGGTGCCGAAGCAGTGCGTGTAGCCGCAGGCGCGGGCCAGCGCCGCGGTGCCGGCCGACGAACGGCCGAAGGGATAGGCCATGGTTCGCGGCCGCGCGCCAAAAATTCGGTTCATGGTTGAAATGGCGTGATGCAGGTCGACCGCCTGCTGCTCGGGCGTGAGCGTGCTGTAGGCGGCGTGGTCGAAGCCGTGGCCGCCGAGGGCGTGGCCGGCGTTCTGTATTTCACGAAGCTGATCGACGGTCATGAACCAGTCTTCGGCCTTGAGGCCGACATCGGCGTTGATCTTGCGCAGCACGGCGGCGGCCTTCGGCGGCGTCAGCGAGAAGGCGAAGATGTACTTGAGCGGGCGTTTGTGCGGCGACTCGTAGTGATAGAGCCGGTTCATCGCCGGCGCGTCGATTTCCACATCGCCGACGTACTTCATCGCCCGGCGTTCAAATTCCTGCCAGCCGAGTTCCTGGGCCAGGGCGTGCAGCAGATGCTGCGGACACCAGCGGTCCTGCTCCTCGGAGTATGGCCGCATGGGCACGAAGAAGACGGCGGGGACGTTGAGCTCGGTGAGGATTGGCAGCGCGTGGTCGTACTGATCGCGAAGCGCGTCGTCGAAGGTGATGAGTGCGAGGCCGGTTTCGAGTTCGCGACGGCGGAGAAAATCATCGACGCCGACGACGGTGTACTGACTGCGAATCGCGCGGAGCTGTTCGGAGAATTCGGCGGGGGTGATGCCGGTGACGCCGTCGGAGTTCTGCGGGCGCACGTAGTGATAGGTGACGACGAGATGGTCGAATGGTGATCGGCTGGGCATAGGGGTCGCTTCCCGTGCGGAAGTTCGGCGTCGTGAGTCGTTCCGCACCGGAATTCATCGGAGATATTCGGGCGGAGTCTGCATCGGCGGGATCGGCGATTCCTGCGCGGGGCTTCGCGGGGCGTACTGAAAAGCGGCTCGATCGGCGGGTTGTCGCATCGTTTTGGGTGGCACGCTTCGACACCCCGTTTAGCCCAGCCTCGAAAAGGCAGGGTGGCTGCGATGCGGCGCTGGATCTTAGAAAGACGACTCGCTACGTCCTCGCAGTCGGAGATCGATTCGAAATCGAACGCGTCTCTCGCGGTCGCCGGCCCCCTGTCGGGGGACGGCTAAACGGGGAGGCTGACGGCAAGTCTGGGGCCGGGCGGCTGACCAGGGCAGAGGCGGCTAGGCGGGCCGCTCGCCCTTCTCGGCCGCTGACAACTCGTCCAGCAGCGCGACGGCCCGTCGCAGGTGCGGGATCACGATCGAGCCGCCGACGATGAGGCCGACGTTGAAGATCTCGATGATCTCCTCGTTGGTCGCCCCGCACTCCTTGCAGCGAATGACGTGATAGGCGATGCAGTCGTCACACCGCAGCACCAGCGAGGCCGACAAGCCGGCGAACTCCTTGGTCAGCTCCGGCAGCGCGCCCTTCTCGTAGGCCTTGCCGTCGAGGGTGAAGAAGCGGTTGATGTTGAGGTTGTCGAGTTCGAAGATGCGTTTGTTCATCTTCTCGCGGAACTCGCGGAATTCGGTCAGACGACTGGAGGACATCGGTGCACCTGTTTCAAATGGAGGATAGAATACGTTCGTTGCACTCTGATCATGCATTCGCCGGCACGCGAGGCCGTTGAGGCAACCGCGAAACGACCGCATGCAAAATGCACGTCACCACCGGCGGCGCGAGCATCAGGAACGTGATTTCAAATTCTTCGCGGAACACGATCGGCGCCGTGAGTTTCGGCTTCAGCAGCACGTCATCTCCCGCGAGGCAGACGATACTGGTCGCGCATTCAAGTAAAGCGAAGGCGCCGATGAGGAGTCCCGGAACCAGTTTCGCGGGGCGCGACACTCGCGAGCCCTTCAAATCTGCCGCGATCACCAGGGCCATGACCGCGCTGCACGAAAACGCCAGGCCCAGTCGAATTGCACCGCTACGCTTCCATTCGACGCCCGCGATCTGCCACCCGGGCGAAAACTCGGGTTTCAATA
>CALLKH010000303.1 GCA_938008425.1 uncultured Planctomycetaceae bacterium
CTTCGATCGCCTGGCGGATGATGTTGGCCTTTCCTTCGCCGAATGCGAGCAGGATGACTCTGCGGGCATCGAGAATGGTGCCGACGCCCATGGTGATCGCCTTGCGCGGCACGTTCCATTCGCCGAAGAAGTCCGACGCGGCATCCATGCGCGTCACCTTGTCGAGCGTGATGAGTCGCGTGCGGCTGGCGCGTCCCGATCCCGGTTCGTTGAAGCCGATGTGGCCGGTGCGGCCGATGCCGAGAAGCTGGAGATCGATTCCGCCGGCGTCGTCGATTTTCTTCTCGTATTGTTCGCAGTAGTCGGCGATGCTCTCCAGGCGAATCGTCCCGTCGGGCACGTGGACGTTGGCCGGGTCGATGTCGATGTGATCGAACAGATACTCGGCCATGTACCGGCGGTAGCTTTGAAGCGCCTGGGGCTGCATCGGCCAGTACTCATCGAGATTGAACGTTTCGACATTGCGGAACGACAGCGCCTCTTCGCGATGGAGCCGAACGAGTTCCTCGTAGACGCCGACGGGCGTGGAGCCGGTGGCGAGGCCGAGCACGGCGCGTTCGTTTTGCGACGCCTTTCGTCTTATCAGGTCGGCAATTTCGCGGGCGACGGCGGCCGCGGCTGCGGTGCTGGAGTCATAGACGATCGCGCAGGTGTCCCGGAGGGGGTCGGACTGTCGCCGGCGTTTGCCGAGGGGAAATCGATGAAGAATATGCATGGCGTAGTCCTCGCAGTCCTATTCAAAGTGCCTGCTTGTGGAGGCGTATCTGAATATCGGCAATTCCGGCAGGCGGACTTGGCGGCGAAAACCCGGACCGGCCTGATGCTGGATTGTGTGCAATCCTAAGAAATGCGTGGTATCAGCAGCGCCGGCGTGGGTTCACGGTGTAACCGGCGATGTTTTTCAACATCGAAATAGAGTTACCAGCCTGACAATAGGTTCGCGGCCCCCGTTCTATCCGAAGGAATTTTGAGATGAAAAAGACGACCGAACATCTGCGTCTTGACCAGAGTCGAAAGGGCGAAAAGCAATGGAAGAAGTGGGGCCCCTACCTGAGCGATCGACAGTGGGGCACGGTGCGCGAGGACTATAGCCCGGACGGCACGGCGTGGGATTATTTCTCCCACGACGCCTCGCGCAGCCGTGCATATCGCTGGGGCGAGGACGGCCTCGCGGGGTTCAGCGATGATCGGCAGCGAATCTGCCTCGGCATCGCCCTGTGGAACGGGCGCGATCCGATTCTGAAGGAGCGTCTCTTCGGGTTGACCAACAGCGAGGGCAATCACGGCGAGGACGTGAAAGAACTCTACTACCACCTCGACGCGACGCCGACGCACTCCTTTCTGAAGATGCTCTACAAGTATCCGCAGGCCGAGTTTCCGTATCGACTGCTGGTTGACGAGAACCGCCGCCGGGGCAAGCAGGAGCCGGAGTTTGAACTGCTCGACACCGGCGTCTTCGATGATGACCGGTATTTTGACGTCGTCGTGGAGTATGCCCGCGCGGAGGTGGACGACATCCTCATGCGCGTGACGGTTCACAACAGGGGGCCCGACGCGGCGAAGATTCACCTGCTGCCGCAAATCTGGTTTCGCAATACCTGGTCGTGGTCGGAGGGGGTCGAGAAGCCGACGCTGGCGGCGACCGGCGCCGGTGAAATCGCGGTGAGTCACCCCGAGCTCGGCGCGTATCGATTCCTTGTCGACGGATCGGCCACGCTGGTCTTCACCGAGAACGAGTCCAACCAGCGGCGGCTCTGGGGCGCAGGCGACGATGGGTTCTTCAAGGACGCCTTTCACGATTATGTCGTCCACGGCCGCACCGAGGCGGTGAATGCCGACGCGGCGGGCACGAAGGCTGCGGCCCATTATGCGCTCGACGTGCCGGCGGGCGGGTCGGTGACAGTTCGCGCCCGATTGACGAAAGCCGCGGCGACGAAGAAGTCGGCGTTTCTCGAATTCGATTCGACGTTTGCCGCGAGAATCAGCGAGGCCGATGAGTTCTACGGTCATTTGCAGGCCGAGATGGTCGACGCCGAGGCGAAGATGATTCAGCGTCAGGCGCTGGCGGGGCTGATCTGGACGAAGCAGTTTTTCTACTTTGACGTGCCGCAGTGGTTGCACGGCGATCCGGGGCAGCCCGCGCCGCCGGCCGAGCGATGCCGCGGCCGCAACCGGGAGTGGATGCACCTCAACAACGCGGACATTCTCTCGGTGCCCGACAAGTGGGAGTATCCGTGGTATGCGGCGTGGGATCTCGCGTTCCATGCCGTGCCGTTCGCGATGGTCGATGCGGAGTTCGCCAAGGAGCAGTTGCTTCTGCTGACGCGCGAATGGTACATGCACCCGAACGGGCAGCTCCCGGCGTACGAGTGGGCGTTCGGCGATGTGAATCCGCCGGTGCATGCCTGGGCGACGTGGCGCGTGTTCCAGATGGATCGCAAGGATCGTCGCGTCGCCGGCGAGGCGGATTATCCGGGCGATTTGGAGTTCCTGGAGCGTGTCTTTCACAAGTTGATGCTGAACTTCACCTGGTGGGTGAATCGAAAGGACGCCGAGGGGCGAAACATTTTTCAGGGCGGCTTCCTCGGCATGGACAACATCGGCGTGTTCGATCGCAGCGCCGCGTTGCCGACGGGCGGGTTCATCAATCAGGCCGATGGCACGGCGTGGATGGCGATGTACTGCCTGAATCTTCTTCGCATCGCGCTCGAACTGGCGCAGCACAACCACGTCTATGAGGACATCGCCACGAAGTTCTTCGAGCACTTCCTGGGCATCGCCGAGGCGATGACGGATGTCGGCGGCGAGGCGACGCGTCGCGCCGAACACCATGCAGGCGTCGATCTGTGGGACGATGACGACGCGTTTTTCTATGACGTGCTCAGCCTGCCGGACGGCCGCAAGGTGCCGCTCAAGGTTCGATCGATGGTCGGGCTGATTCCGCTCTTCGCCGTCGAAACGCTGGAACCGGCGTTGCTCGAAAAGCTGCCGGAATTCACGAAGCGGCTGGAGTGGTACCTGATTTACCGGCCGGACCTGGCGGCGCTGGTGTCGCACTGGACCGTGCCGCGGCAGGGCGATCGGCGGCTCTTGGCGCTGCTTCGCGGGCATCGGATGAAGTGCGTGCTTCGGCGGATGCTGGACGAGACCGAGTTTCTGTCGGACTATGGCGTGCGGTCGATCTCGAAGGCTCATCGCGACGAGCCCTACGTCTTCAACCTCGACGGCCATCTGCTTAGCGTGCAGTATCAGCCGGCCGAGTCGGACAGCGGCCTCTTCGGCGGCAATTCGAACTGGCGCGGGCCGATCTGGTTCCCGGTGAACTACCTGCTCATTGAGTCGCTACAGAAATTCCATCACTACTACGGCGACGATTTCAAGATCGAATGTCCGACGGGCTCGGGCGTGTTCATGACTATCCGCGAGGTGGCGGATGAGCTGGCATCGCGACTCTGCCGAGTCTTCAAGCGCGACGCGGCGGGGCGACGGCCGGTGTTCGGCGAGTGCGCGAAGCTTCAGAATGACCCGAACTTCCGCGATCACATCCTGTTCCACGAGTATTTCAACGGCGACAACGGCCGCGGGGTCGGGGCGAACCATCAATGCGGCTGGACGGCGCTGGCGGCGAAGATGCTCATGCCGCGTCGAGGTGACAGCGGCGAGACGATTGTCGCGAAGATGCCGACGAAAGCGGCGGTCGTCGAGAAGGCGAGGGCGGCAGTCGTTGAAAAGCGGAATGATGCGCAGGATGTGGCGGGCGCCGCGGCACGGGCGCCGGCGGGGGTCAATCGGTCAGCGAGTTGATATTGCTCAGCCCGAGCCACGGTAGTGGCAGAAGCATTGAACCCTGCCCTAGCCACGGCTGTGGCGGAAGAACGTCAACCCACCTCAACCGTCGTAGTGGTGTAATAGCAAAGTACCGACATCGCCGCGGCAGCAGCGGAAAGGCGTCGCCCAGCCTTAGCCACGGCAGTGGCGGTAGAATGTAGCCCACGTCGCAAGACGTGGGTAGACGGCGAAGAGGTGCCTCAGCCCCGGCAGGGGCGAGAGAATCGGTTTGCCATGCCCTCTTTCGCCCCTAACGGGGCTGGTCGTGTCATAGCATCGACACCCACGGTTTGCGACGTGGGCTACATTCTACCGCCACTGCCGTGGCTGGGTTGCTCTGCGATGTACGGTTTGATTCGTGCGACTATGAGCATTTGCTGCGGCTGGGATTCACTGACTCGGCGGGGATATTCACTTGCGGGCGGGGCGACGAATCGGATGCAGCTTACCAGGTCGAATGCGGCGCTTCCTTGTACTTGACGGGTCCGATCGGGTTCGCCGAAGGCGAGGCGCCGCCATGCTGCCGGGCGATCGCGAGATTTTCTTCGCAGGCTTTGCGGCCATCGGCGTTCAGTGCATCGGACCTCAGAAGTTCCTCGATTAATTTTACGGCGTCGTCATAGCGGCCGACGCGGATGAGAAACACTGCTCGCGACTGCTGCACAAAGAGAAAGTGCTGAAGCGACTGAATCCGAGCGTCGTCGAAAGCCAGGAGCGCCCCGTCGATCGAGCCCATCTGTTCCCGCACGTTGGCGAGATTCAGGCCCATGATCGCCTTGTCGGCCTGGCCGACATCGGGCCGGTTGCAGATATCCACGAAGATTTTTTCGGCGCCGGCGAAATCTTTGTTGTCGTACAGTGCCGCGGCGCGGTGAACTTCGTCCTGCCAGGTCGGGGTGGTCATTGAATGCGCTCCTTCTGTCGCCAATAATAGGGCAACGGCGGTGAATTTCGAGCACCGAAGTTTTCTGCCGGGAATGTCGGGCTGGAGGCGCTGGTCATGGTCCTTGATCTCGCTGGGAATATTCATGTTGTTCTGTTGCTGCTGGTCCCTGTGACGACCCTTGTCGCCTGCCTGACCCGGCCGCGGCGCATGCCCTCGCTCAAGCGGTTCACGTTCTCCCTGCTCGGCTCCGCGCTGCTGATGGCGGTCATGTTCATTTTCAGCCACCACATGACTCTCGAAGGGAACGCGGTGATCCAGTGGGTTCTGCCGGGGATTTCCCTGTTCCTGTGTCTCTGTTTTCTGAAGGTGGATCGTGAACGGCGTACGGCCGCAGCCCTGTGCGTCGTGATGATGTTGCTGCTGTCACAACAGTTCGACAACATGGTGCGCGGTCCGTTCTGGACGGGTAATCCAGATTTCCCGGGAATGGCAAAGGTAAAGACGAATTCGCTAATGCAGAAACTGGAGATTTCGGAAGAAGCAAAGTCGATGGCTGGGGAAACATTCCCCGAGGGCTGGCTGCGCGAATCGCCGCTGGTAGAGCGATTCGATTTTCTCGACGACTTGGATTGGCCCGTGGGGCAGGAGATTCAACCCGTCTGGCACTCGTCGTTCACCGGTCTGTATCGAACGCGGCCGATCGAGCAGGACTACTGGTATCCCGGCGGTCCGCTGGGTGACGCCGCCGAGCGGCTTGACCTGAAGGATCGAGCCCATCCTCCACCGGAGAATTGAGAGCACCGGCCTGCGTTACCACACGCCGGGCAGAACGCGATACTTCACCCTCGCCGCATACTCCGGATAGCCCGGCAGGTTTTCGTGCAGAAACTTGTCTTCCAGGAGCAGGCGCCGCGTCACCAGCATGTACATCACCGCGAGCGGCGCGAGCGACCACCACGACCCGAGCGCCATCGACAGTGCCGGCCATGAAAAGTACGTGCTCGCGTACCCGGGGTGGCGAATGTAAGCGTATGGCCCGGAGGTGATGACGTGATGGCCGCGCTCGGACTGAATGCGAACGACGGGCGAGAAAAACTTGTTCGTGACGAGCGCCCATCCGCCGATTGCCAGCCCGGCTGCGAAGACGACCAATCCGAGAACCTGCCCCCACACCGGCACCGTGTCTGACCAGTGAAACCGGCCGACATCAAGCCCCGCGATGATCAACGTCGCGAACAGACACGGCGCGCCGAGCGTGCGCAGATGGCGATCCTGACCGCCGGGCGCAGGCTTCGTCCGTTCCTTGAGCAGGTCCGGGTCGATGCGCGGGCCGAGTAAGATTCCGAGCGGGACCGGCATCAGCGTTGCCAACCAGAAGAACGGCAGATCAATCCGCCCGGCCGACGGGAAGAGAAAGATCCCCGTAATGATGGGAATGGTCAGCGTGATGTAGTTCTTCACGATCAGGCCTCCTCGATCGCCCGCTTCGGATTGTAACGCGATCGACCGGCGTCGCATCCAAAGGGCATTCGGGATCACTGTTTTCACGCTGGAGCCAACATTCATGTCGCCCATGGTCTATGACGAGCCCCTTCCGGAAGTGGTCATGCCCGCCTGTCCGATTCGCCGCGTGCTTCAGGGGCAGAAGGCCCTCGTCACCGGCGCGAACTCCGGCATCGGCAAGGGCATCGCCATCGCACTGGCGCACGCCGGCGCCGAGGTCATGTTGAATTATGTCGCGAATGACGAGCAGGCCGAGGCGGTCGCCGCCGAGGCCTCGCGCTGCGGCACGCGCGTGCTCGCGCACAAGGCGGACGTGTCGAGCGAGGGCGACGTGCGCGGCATGTTCGAACGCATGTTCAGGGAGTTCGGCACGATCGACATTCTCGTGAACAACGCCGGGCTTCAGAAGGACGCGCCGCTCACCGAGATGACGCTCGAACAATGGAACAAGGTGCTCGGCGTTAATCTGACGGGCCAGTTTCTCTGCGCCCGCGAGGCCGTGAGGGAATTCAAGCGGCGCGGCGTTCAGAAGAAGGTCTCCTGCGCCGCGGGGAAGATCATCTGCATCAGCAGCGTCCACGAGGTCATTCCCTGGGCGGGGCACGTCAACTACGCGGCCAGCAAGGGCGGCGTCATGTTGATGATGAAATCGATCGCCCAGGAGGTCGCGCCGTTTCGCATTCGCGTCAACAGCATCTGCCCCGGCGCGATTCGCACGCCGATCAATCGCGAAGCCTGGGAGTCGCCGCAAGCCTACGAGGATCTGATGAAGCTGATTCCGTACAAGCGAATCGGCGAGGTGGACGACATCGGCCGCGCGGCGGTCTGGCTCGCGAGCGACGACGCGGACTATGTCCACGGCATCAGCCTCTTCGTGGATGGCGGCATGTGCCTCTATCCGGGATTTGAAGCAGGGGGTTGAGTTCGACGATTCGACGCGACGCCGGGCCTAGTTGGGGATGTCGTCGTCGTCGAAGGAATCGTCCTCGTGACGGTCCTCGCACTTCGATTGACGCGACGAATTTGATTCGCCGAGCGAGGGACGTTCATCGCCGATCGGCCGGAGATTCACCTCGCGAAACTCGTCGAAGATGTCATCGTCGTCGAAGGTTTCTGCGTCATCCTCTTCGGTCCATTCGACGCCGGCGGGGGTCGGCGCCTTGGGCAGAATGTGATCGCGGTCGTAGGGCGGATCGACGTGATCGGGAATGACATCGGCCGGCCACTCCTTCGACCACTGCCCGCGCTCCTCGGCATCGGCGTAGTACTGAAGCCAGATCTGATTATCCTCGCTGGTTCCGCCGCCGATCATGTCGAGGTGGCAGACGTATCCCTCCACACCCGACAAATCTTTCGTCTCTTCCTGAAGCAGGTCGTGGTAGAGCTGCGTGTACAGCTCCCGATCGCTCAGGTGGTCGGTATGTGAGAGGTAGGTGGCCGTCGCGGCGAGGGCGTTGATGACGTCCCAGAGTCTTGACGTCAGATCTTCGTCGGAGAGCGACTCGGGCGGCTCGACCTCGATGCCGGAACGGCGAAGCAGATCGATATGGCGCGTCCACGGGGCGTTGTCGAACAACTCGAAGCTGTCGAGGAATTGCTCGCCAACCTCGGTCGGGCAGTCCTCGTCGATGTGGGCGCCGAGTTCGGAGGCGCGTTCCAGAAGCTCGTTTCGACGAATTTCTTCGTCAACGCGATTCAGTTCGTTTGGGTCTTCGATGGACATGTTGCTTCACTCCTCCATCGGGCGCAAAACGCACCGGTTGACGGGGTATCATCCGGGTTGCAGGTGCATCCGGAACGACTCCTGAATCCGATTGAATCGTGGCGAAGGCTTCGGTGAGAAGCCGTACTTCTGCTGATCGTTCGGCGCCTGAATCTTGGCCATTCGCTTCCAGCCGTGGTTCATGCCGAGAACAAACAGGGCCGTCGGAATCGACTTCGTGCGAACGAGCGACTTGAACGCCCGCTTCATGACCCAGCTCTTGACGGCCGCGGCGTGGCGAAGTTCGTAGATTGCCTCGTCGAGTTCGCGGGCGCTCATCTGCTTGGGTTGGTAAACCGTTTCGGTGAAGGTGTAGCGCTCCCAGTCCTCGGGGTAGTTCATGGCGAGGAGCCGGCCCTCGGCCTTGTAGCGGTCGTACATCTTCGTGCCGGGCAGGGGTGTCAGGTTGGTGACCTGGATGATGTCCACGCCGAGCTTGACCGCGTGCAGCGCCGTCTCCGCGACGGTTTCCGGCGAGTCCATGTCGGAGCCGATGATAAAGCCGCCAAAGACGGCGACGCCTTCCTTGTGGAAGCCGTTGACCAGTTCCTGGTAGCGGTCGAGGTTCTTGCGATTGATGCCCTTGCTGTATTCCTTGAGGGCCTCGCGGTTGAAGGTCTCGAAGCCGACGAGCATGCCGCGGCAGCCCGCCTTGTAGGCGAGGCGAAGACCCTCGGGGTCGTCGCCCATGTTGATCGTCGTCTGGCTGAACCACTGCCGCTTCTTGCCGTGCTTGATGATCGCGCGAAGCAGCTCCTTCGCCCATTCGGCGTGCTTTTCGCCGACGCCGAAGAAGTTGTCATCGACCACAAACGTGAACGGCCGGGTCTGCTCGTTCCACTCCTTGAGAATGTCCGCGATGCGCCGCCGCCGGATGGGCGCGCCGTTGAATTCAGTGACCGAGCAGTATTCGCAGCCGACCGGGCAGCCGCGAGAGGTTTGAATGGCCGAGACGTCGTACTTGCCGTTGATCGGCTGAAGGTCCTGCCGGCCGCCGCCGAAGCCCGTCTTCTCGAGATCGGACAGTGTGCCGCGATAGCGACTCTCGAGGCGGTTGTTGGCCGCGTCGTCAATGATCTTCGGCCAGATTTCGTCGCACTCACCGATGGCCACCGAGTCGACCCGTTCGGCCGCCTCGTCCGGGCACGCCGAGGCGTGCGGCCCGCCCATGATGACCTTGATTCCGGACCTGCGACAGGCCGCGGCGATCTCGTAGGCTCGCGTCGCGCCGCTGGTGTAGGCGGTGATGCCGACGAGGTCGTACTTGCCGTCGCGGATGGAACTGTCCGTGGCGGTGGTGCCGAAGACTTCGTCGATGATGTCCACCTCGTGGGGAGGCGGGACGAGCTTGGCGAGGACCTGGAGTCCGAGCTGGGGGATGTAAGTGCCGATGGTGTGATAGCCCTGGGTACGACGGGATATCGGATTGACGAGTGCGATGCGCACTGAGGATTCCTTGTTTTCACAGAAGGGCGGCCGCCGTGAACGAACTCCGACCGTCGGATGGCCTGGCCGCTGGATTGGGCTGTGATGATACCCCGGAAGGGGCATCGGCGGAAGTGGCAATCATCGCCGGGGGATGGAATAGCCGCATTGCTTCAGAATCGTAAAAGAGAAAGAGCCGATGTGCTCACACATCGGCCCTGAGGAAATCGAATCGTCGTTTATCGCAGCGAATCGGCTATTTCCAGGGATTCGCAATGTGCCACGCGCGCCCCGTCTTCTCGACGTAGTCCTGGTGATACTGCTCGGCGGGATAGAAGGTCTTCGCCGCTTCGACCTGGGTCGCAATTTTTTTCTCGCCGTATCGTTTCTTGTCGCTCACTTCCTTGATGAATGCCTCGGCCTCGCCCTTCTGCGCCTCGCTGGTGAACCAGATGCCGCTGCGATACTGATCGCCGACATCCGGGCCCTGTCGGTTTACCTGCGTCGGATCATGCATGACGAAGAACGCCTCGAGCAGTCGCCGGTAAGTGATCTTCTTCGGATCGAAGACCACCTTGACGGTTTCCGCGTGGCCGGTGCCTTCGCCGCAGACGTCCTTGTAGGTCGGATTCGTGGTTCGCCCCTGCATGTAGCCGCTTACGGCATCAACGACGCCGGGGCCCTTCTGGAAGTAGTGCTCGATGCCCCAGAAGCATCCACCGGCGAAGTAGGCCGTCTCCAGTTTCGTCGCGGCGCCCTTGTCCGGCAGGGGCTGCCCCTTTTCGACAAACTTCAGCGAGGCTGAATTGAGACAGTGCCGCTCACCTGTCGGCTTGGGGCCGTCTTCGAAGACGTGGCCGAGATGCGCGGCGCAGCGGGCGCAGGTGATCTCGGTTCGGACCATGCCGTGAGTGCTGTCCTTGTGCCGCGCGACATGCTGGGGATCGAATTCCTTGTAGAAGCTCGGCCAGCCGGTGCCGCTGTTGAACTTGTGTTCACTGGAGAACAGCGGCAACTCGCACACGACGCAGGTGTAGGTGCCTTCCTTCTTGTTATCGAGGAGCGTCCCGCAGAAGGCGCGCTCGGTATCGGCCTTCTGGGTGATACGATACGCCTCGGGGTCGAGCTTTTTGGCCAGCTCCGCGACTTTTTCCTTTGGCATCGGCGTGATGTCGTATCCGGACTTCGAGAGTTGGGTCATGGGTTTCTCCGTGGAATGGGACTTTTCTTCCCCGCTTTTTCCGTCGTTGTCGCTCGGCACGTCCGCGCCGGTGGGCTGGCAGCCCGTCAGCAGCAGAGCCGGGAAGATCGTTGCCGTCACGAATTTGCGCAAGGTTGTCATCGTCATCGTATTGCAGCCTCCTCGTTTCGCTCCAGATCGTCCGTCTGGGATTGTATAGCAGATTCGGCCGCGCTGCCGTTGGTTACGGACTTTCCGCCGGTGATTCATTCGTCTCGGTGGCTGTAACCGGCGCGATCCCGCCGACATCCAACTCTGCGTTCGTGTCGCACTGATACGCTGTTATCTATGTTGAGTTGCTTGTATCGAGGCGCTGCCGTGCCGTTTTCTCGAAACCTGCGTCATCACTGGCCAGAGTACCTCATGGAGGCGGCGGCGCTGGGGCTGTTCATGGTGTCCGCGGGTCTTTTCGGCACGCTTCTTGAATCGCCGACTTCGCCGGTGCATCGCGCTGTCGCGGATCCGTTTGTTCGCCGGATGATGATGGGCGCGGCCATGGGTCTGACGGCGATATTGCTCATTTACTCGCCGTGGGGGCGACGATCGGGGGCTCACATGAACCCGGCCGTCACGCTGACATTCTGGCGGCTCGGCAAGGTCGAGACGGCCGACGCCGTTTTCTATTGCGTGTTTCAACTGCTGGGCGGAGTCGCCGGCGTTTTGCTGGTGGAGCAGATTCTTGGCCGGTCGTTTACCGACGCGCCGGTTTCGTACGTTGCGACGCTTCCGGGAGAGTTCGGAACAGGCGTCGCGTTCCTGGCTGAATGTGTCATCTCCGTTGTCATGATGGCGATGATTCTGTTTACGGCCGGCTCGGCGCGCTGGTCGCGATGGACCGGTCTCTTCGCCGGTGTCTTGATCGCGACCTACATCACGTTTGAGGGGCCGCTGTCCGGCTTCAGCATGAATCCTTCGAGAACGCTGGCATCGGCCATTCCCGGCGACATCTGGACCGGCTGGTGGCTGTACCTTTTCGCGCCGACGCTTGGCATGCTGGCGGGGGCGGAATTGCAGCGCGGGGTTTTGAAGAGTCATTCGCGGCATTGTGCCAAGCTGATGCACTGCCCGAAGAA
>CALLKH010000304.1 GCA_938008425.1 uncultured Planctomycetaceae bacterium
CCTTACTAAGCGTGTCCGGGATCCAGGGCCGGCCAACTGTCCTCCGCCGGCCCCGTCCTCTATATACTTATACAAGTCGCAACGAAAATTGTTCCCGGTCCTCTCAATTAATTCGCTCTCATCTGATACGGTTTTCCCTTAGACCGCCCACGGCGAATTCCCGTACTTATTAGGACGTCCGGCCGGCGTCCTCGACGCGAATTACTATATGTTCTTTTATATTATATAGTTATGTCGATGATGACGCAAGAAAAATCCGAGTCGGCTCCTGCGAATTGAACGTAATACCATTCAAGATTGCCCGAAAATCTTAATTTAAAGACTTTGCATGTCCTGAATATTGATTGGCGGACGGGTGATAGGGAAGAGACCTTATCCGTGCGGCTCTCATGGAGCCGACCTGCCAACCGTCTGATTTGACTAAGGTTTATCGGACGATCAGCTTCCTGCCGGGGTCCGAGGGTCGATCACCGCACCGAGCCCTTCGAAGAACGCCGTGGCCAGCTGTCGAAAGCCGATCTGCGAATTGGCGGGATCGGTCACAGCGGCGGAAAGACCCGCGACGAAGCCGGGTTCGTACGCATCGCGGAAACGCTTGAAGGCGTCCGAATCAAGACAACCATTGAGAACCGGCGCAGCGCCGATCAGGCCCGTCAACATCAATCGCTTCAGCCGCTTCCGCCATCGAATGATCGTTCGCATGCCGCTCTCCTCGCTGCCGTCGGCCGACCCGCACGACGGTGACTCACTGGTTTATCGACGGAGGTCAACGCGGTTCGTCCAATCGCGGTCTCAACGGCCCGATAACACCGAACCGCCGCGCAAGATGCGCGCCTGCCGCCGGCGGCCGACCTACCTAAACGGCCGTCGCAAGGCACCCGATAAACCACGGGTACCGCGCATCCACTGATGCAAGACCACGAACACCATCGACGGTGACGAACGACATGCGACGCGCCATTCACGCCCTGTTCCCGGTCCTGATCGCTGTCGTAATCTCCGCGCCGCCATCGGCAACCGCTCAGAACGGCGACTCGCCCATCATTGCCGCGCGCAAGGCCGCCTTGAATTCGCGCATCACCAAGCAGTTCGACTTCGACGAACGCAAGCTCGGCAACTTTGAATCGATGCCGATGAACTGGCGGCAGCTCGTCGAACCCGGATACCCGCGATTCCTCGAGCCGAGGTTCGACGACGCCATCGGCCACGACGCAGCGCCCTCGTTTCACTTTCGCCTCACCAATGGCAACCTCGGCGCCTACTACCTCGCCCGCGATATTCCCGTCGATCCCGGGAGCGCCTATCGAATCATCGCCTGGGTGCGGCCGAGAAGACTCAAGCACGGCGCCGCGTTTCTGACCTGCGGCTACCTTGGCCAGAATCTCAAGCTCATGCGCCAGACCGAGCGGCGCAGCGAACTGGTTCGCGGCGAGGGCGACGACGAACCCTGGACCCGCGTGGTCATCGACCTGCCCGGCGGAATCAAGAATGCCAGATGCATTACACTCTCATGCCGGATGGAGCAGAATGTTCGCGAGGACGCCGGCGCAGAGACGTCCGCAGCTGAGTTGACGTACCACGACGTCGACGGCGAAGCCTGGTTCGACGACATCGCCGTCATTCGCATGCCGCGCATTACCCTCGCAGCCGGCGATCCGCACGGCATATTCGACGCCGGCCGCCGGCCGACCTTTCGCATCAGCCTGCGTGACCTCAACTGCGAAGCGCTCAAGCTTCAAATGGAATTGCAGAACGCCGACGGACGAGCGATCGAGACTCGCAAGATCAATCCGCATGCCGCTTTCTGCTGGCCTGTCGCCTACGATCCGCCGCCGCTCGAGCCGGGCTGCTATCTCGCGAAACTGACGGTCAATGCGGGCGGCATTGCGGAAGAGACACTTGCGCGACGATTCGTCGTTCTCGCCGGAGAGAAGCCTGACAGGCAGGCCCGATCAAAAAGCTTCGGCGTAATTCTCAATGATGCAGCTGTCCGGGCGCCTGCCGCGCTCGATCGAATGACCGGACTTCTCGGTGCAGGCATCGCCAAGATCAACATTTGGCGCGGCGACATGGACGACGCGGCCGTGGTCGATGGCGGAACGGCCCACGAGCAGGCGGCGTCGATCCTTGTGAATCAGGAAATCGATCTTGTCGGTGTCATCGCCGCGCCACCGGCAGGGCTTGCGAGCCAGTACCCACCCGGAGCGCAAACGCTCACGGACGTTCTGTCGTCCGATCCGGCGGAGTGGCGACCGTACTTCGCGCTCGTACTCACGCGGTTCAACGCCCGGATGCAGTACTGGCAACTCGGCGCCGACACCGGGATCATTCCGGATGACCTTTCCCTCACGAAAAAGTCCATCGAGCAGGTCGAAGCGGAACTCCGCTCGCTCTCCGCCGGGACGCCCCTCGCGATCCCCCTGTCGATGCGTCTGGATCCGGCGCTCCATCCCGCCGGCGGCCGGATCAAGGCGTTCATTCAGTCCGAGAGCGACACGGCACTGCAATTCGTCAATCAACTCAGGCCCGACGCGGCGCCGGACGGTGTCCGCTGGGCGACGATTCGCCCGCTGAGCGCCGATCGGTACGAACGCCGCGGCCGGCTCGTCGATTTCGCACAGGCGATCATCGAATCCCGTTCGCGCGGCGTCGACGTGGTCTTCACCGATGCGCCGTGGACAGTTCGCACGGAAGTCGATCGCTCGATCGTTGAGCCGACCGAGGAGTTCATTCTCCTTCGTACGCTCGCGCACGAACTTGCCGGGTTTGAACGCGTTGAGTCCGTGTACGTCGCGCCCGGCGTGCAGGCTCGACTGTTTACGAGCGCCGACGACTCGAACGGCGTGCTCGCCGTCTGGACCGACGGCCGCGCCGAACGCGCCGCCAACATCATGCTCGACTTCGGCACCGACGCCGCCCAGATCGACCTCTGGGGGCGCCGGCGTACGGTCGAGCGCCGCCCGGACGGCATCGAAGCGGCCGTCGGGGCGATGCCGACGCTGATCACACCCGTCAATCCGAAACTGGTTCGGCTGTCGTCGAGCTTTGCGCTCGACGAGCCCGTGCTGGCGCCGACCGTCGAGCGACACCACCGAATACTGAGCTTTGTGAACACGACCGAGGCCCGCATCGCCGGCAGACTCAAGCTGACGGCGCCGAGCGGATGGATGGTCGCCCCGAGGATCGCGGCGATCGATGTGAATCCGGGCGAAACGATCCAAGTCCCCGTTCGCATTCGACTGCCTGCAAATCAGTCCGCAGGCGAATTCGAGTTGCTCGGTCGCATTCAGACCCCGGGCGACACCGCCGCAAGTCTCACGCTTCGCGCACAGGCGATTGTGGACATGCCGGGGCTCGATATGGAAGTGATCAGTTATCGTGAGGCGGATCGAATGCAAGTCGTTCAGCGCATCACCAACCGCACGGCAAGGCCGCTGAATCTCAGGGCGTCGTTGACGTCGCTGGGCATGCCGCGCCAGTGGCGGGCGATCAATGATCTGCTGCCGGGGCAATCCGTCATCCGACGATTCGAGCTCGCCAATCCGGACGAACTCGCCGGAAAGTCGGTTCGCGTCTCCGTCGAACAGGTCGGCGGCCCGCTGCGTCACAACAAGCTGATCCAGTTTGAATGAGGGCGGCCGGGTCCTGGGCTCGATGGGCGGGCCCGCTACGAAGCCTCCGCGCCTGAACCTCGCCGAAAGGCCGCCACATCCTCGACATACGGAATGGTGTTCTCCCCGTACCGGCCGGCTTCTGAAAGCTGGCCGAATCGCCGACGTCGGATCGCCATCCGCAGGAATTCGTGGCGCCGCCGGGTCTCCTTGAAGTACTTGAATTCCATCCCCATCGACAGCATGCCATTCAATTCGTAACAGCGAATCGCGGAGTGGTTCTCCGGGAAAACGACGAGCGACACCTCGCGGGCATTCCACGCTTCAAAGCCGTGATGAAGCAGCGCCTGCACGAAGCGCTTTCCGATGCCCCGGCCGCGGCGACCGGGATCCACCAGGAAATGTCCGATCCAATAGGCATCGCGATCGCCCGGCATCTCGTTCAACTCTGAGTATCCCACCGGCGCACCGGCGACGGCATCCCACAGCAGAAAGCGATGCTCCCGCTCGCGGCCCCACGCCATGACCTTCGCGGCCGTCAAAGGCGGGGTCGTGCGCGGTGCGAGCCATTCCAGCTCGCGATCATTACGAACCCACGTTGCAATGAGCGGCGCGTATTTCGCGTCGAAATCCGTGAGGCAGAGGGTCATCGGCGCAGGCGTCCGCGACATGCGTCGTCTACGAGCCTGTCGTGCTCGGGACGCGCCCGATGCCTGGGGCCCCCTGTTGGAATTCGTCGGCCGGTTCATTTCGTTCGCAGGCTCAGCTTGCCAATTGATCGCGACGATGCAACTGGGCCTACTCCTTCTTCAGCGTATGGCCCATCTTTTCACGCTTGGTTTCCAGGTATTTTCGATTGTGCGGGTTGGATGGCACCTGAAGCGGCAGCTGATCCACCACTTCCAGCCCATAGACCTGAAGCCGGCTCACCTTCTTCGGATTGTTGGTCAGAATCTGGATCCGCCGGACGCCCAGGTCGCGCAGCATCTGCGCCCCGATGCCGTAGTCGCGCTTGTCCGCGGGGAAGCCGAGTTGGGTGTTCGCCTCCACCGTGTCCATTCCCTCGTCCTGAAGTCGATACGCATGCAGCTTGTTTCGCAGGCCGATTCCGCGACCCTCCTGCCGCAGGTAGAGAATGATGCCCTCTCCCGCCGCGGCGATCGCCTCCATCGCCCGCGTCAACTGCTCGCCGCAATCGCATCGCGCCGAGCCGAACACGTCGCCGGTCAGGCACTGGGAGTGCGCCCGCACCATCACCGCACGATCGATCGCCACCGGCTCGCCGTCCGGACCGATCCTGCCGACATCGCCCATGCAGAGCGCGACATGCGGCTCGGCGTCCGTCACTGACTGGAAAGCATGCAGCATCCAGGTGCCGTAGCGATTCTGAAGCGGGATCGACTCCACCCGCATGACCGATCGCTCCCGCTGAAGGCGGTACTCGACGAGCGACTCGATCGTGCAGATTTTGAAATCGTGCTTCTTCGCGAACTCCACCAAATCATCAAGCCGCGCGATCTCGCCATTCTCCTTCAGAATTTCGATAATCACGCCCGCCGGCCTTAGACCGGCGAGCTGCGCCAGGTCCACGCTCGCCTCGGTGTGCCCGGCCCGCACCAGCACGCCGCCGGGGCGCGCCTTGAGCGGACTGATGTGACCCGGTCGATCGAAGTCCGACGGTTTGGCGTCATCGGCGAGGCATCGCTTAATCGTCGCGCAGCGCTCGGCCGCCGAGACGCCCGTCGTGATGCCGAACGCGGGCTTCGCGTCGATGGAAATCGTAAACGCGGTGCCATGCTGGGCGGTGTTCTCGCTGGTCTGCGGGTAGAGATGAAGCCTCTCGCAGGTTTCGGTCGTCAGGGAGAGGCACAGCTTGCCCGCCGCCTGGCGAATCATGAAGTTGATCATCTGCGGCGTCACCAGTTCGGCCGCGCAGACCAGATCGCCCTCGTTCTCGCGATCCTCGTCATCCACCAGGATCACCAGCTTGCCGGCCTTGATCTCGTCAATCACTTCGGGAATTGAACAAAAAGGTGAACCGCGCTCAGTCATTCAACATCACTCCCGGGGGCCATCCATCCGATCGCCCGAAGGCCCAGAATCGTGTAATCCACAGCGGCCGCGCACGCCAGCGCCGACGCGGTCCACCAGAGGACCACCGTCACGTCCGCCATTGCGGTCGGCCAACTTGGCCACAATAGCATAGCCAGAACCATGACCAATTGCGCCGTCGTGCACCATTTGCCGATCGGCCGGGCCTGGACCCGAATCCTGATCGACCGAATCCACGACACCAGATTCCCCACCAGAATGAGCAGGTCCTTGCCCAGGGCGACCGCGACCACCCATCCCGGTAGATGCAGATTCTGGGTTGGTGTTACGCCCTCAGGCGTTCTGACCCCCAGCAGCCAGAGCAGCAGGAAGGCCGAGGTCACCAGCAATTTGTCCGCGATCGGGTCGAGAACCCGGCCCAGGGCCGACTCCTGATTGAGCCGCCGTGCCAGGTAGCCGTCCAGCAGGTCGCTGACAGCCATGGCCACGAAGATGCCGAGGGTGGTCCAGCGGAGCCAATTGTGGCCGTCGCCCGCCTGAAAGAGGAGGCAGATCACAAACGGGGCGATCAGAACGATGCGTCCGATCGTGATTCGATTCGGCCAGCCAATTCCACGCGATGCCAAAGATGACACTCCCTGCGGCGACCCGCGCCTTCCATGAATCGTAAGCTTCGAGCGCGGCACCACCAGTAGAATACGTCGAACCCGATAATAACCGGTGAAAATGACGTTTTGTCGGCTTCGACCGGACCGGTTATACTCGGGAGTTCGCGATTAACCCGCCCAAAGGCGGGTGAATGGAGTCTGAAGCACGCGCACAGCCGAAGGACCATCTTCCATTCCCAAGCAAGACCCGGGGGGAACCCGGGCCGGCCGTCGAACGTTGAATGGGTGATGCGCGCGATCAGATGACCAGCCCTAGAATGAATTCGATCGCTGATTCCGCCGGCGACCCTGAGTCGCGGCGCTGCGAATCACCGCGGGTCGGAAACAACAGACGATAAGAACGAATGTAAATGGACAAAGTAGGATAAGGACTGAAGAAGAGTAAACAACCGATGTCAGAGATTCCCCTCACGCAGGAGCAGCGGTCGGCACGTGACGCCGCCATCCAGGAGTTCGTCACCCAGTATGCACCGGGCCGGGATTCGGACCTGTTCGCCAGCATGATTCGAACCGTCTGTCGCATGTCGCGCGACGAGACCAGCCGCGGCGACGTCAAACTGGTCGAGAAAGCCCTCGCGGAACTGCGATACGCCTTCAAGGTGTTCGCGCCGTACGAGGACATTCCCAAGGTTTCGATCTTCGGCTCCAGCCGAACGCCCGAGACGCATCCGGACTACATCCAGGCGGTCCAGTTTGCCCAGCGCATGCGCGAGTGCAACTGGATGGTCATCACCGGCGCCGGCGACGGCATCATGAAGGCCGGTCACGGCGGCGCAGGCGCCGAGGCGAGCTTCGGCGTGGCCATTCGCCTCCCGTTCGAGCAGCGCACCAACGACATCATTGAGGGCGATCAGAAGCTGGTGAACTTCAAGTACTTCTTCACCCGCAAGCTGATGTTCACCAAGGAAGCGAAAGCCGTCGCGCTGTTTCCGGGCGGATTCGGCACGCAGGACGAGGGCTTCGAAGTGCTGACGCTGGTGCAGACCGGCAAGGCGGCGCTCGTGCCGATCGTTCTCGTCGACGCACCGGGCGGCACCTACTGGCAGCACTGGCGAACCTACGTCAAGGCGGAACTGCTTCACACCGGCATGATCAGCCCGGAAGACATGAATCTCATCAAGCTGACGGACAACGTCGAAGAGGCCGTGCAGGAGATTCTCACGTTCTACCGGCGATTCCATTCCGCGCGGTACGTCAAGGATCGGCTGGTGATTCGAATGAACTCGCCGCTGCCGGCCGGGGTGCTCGAGCGCATCCGTGCGGACTTCAGCGGAATCGCCGAAGACGGCGCATTCGAAGCGTGCGGCCCCCTGCCCGAAGAGGAGAACGAACACGCCGACAAGGCACGGCTGGTGTTCAAATTCAACCGCCGCGCGCATGGCCGCCTGCGCCAGCTCGTGGATTTCATTAACAAGGTGGATCTGACCGTGGCGGCCGGCGCCTGACGCGGCTGAGCTGGTGTCTTTAGCAAAGCGTCACGACGCCCGGACTCACGCATGTGCCGCGTCGTGAGACCGGTGAATACAGATAGACTTGACCAGCCGTCGCCGAATTCGGCCGCCATTCGAAGTGGACGGGGGATCGTCATGATCAAGAAAGTGCTGCTGGTAATCCTGCTCGTCTCGCCGCCGATCACGATGGCGATCGTGGCGAAGCTCAATGCTTATCCGGATCGTTTCGCCGAGGCGATACCGGGCAAGATCTATCGCGGCGGATTCCCGACGCCGGAGCACCTGGAGCGGCTTCAGAAGGAGTTTGGGATCCGCACGGTCATCAGCCTCACCGGCGAAACCGAGAGGCCCAGGGAAATCGCCCGGCAGAACGCGATCCGATCGCTGAACCTGAAGCAGTATCGCTTTCCGATGAAGGGCAATGGCACCGGTAAATTCCCCGTGCTGGACCGTGCGGCCGACGCATTGAACGCGGCCGAGGACCAGCCCATCTTCTTCCATTGTCAGGCGGGGAAACAACGGTCAAACGCCACGCTGGCCGCCTACCGCATGAAGCACTGCGGCTGGACGCTGAAGGAAGCCCTTGCCGAGTTGATCGAGCACTATGATCTTGAACATGACGGCGACGAACGGGTGCTCGTCGAACATCTGGAGAATTACGCGCGCTGGCTGGAGAACTCCAACGGCCGGCAGAAAACGGCGGCCGCCGGAAAGCCGTGACTCGGCGTAGATTCCCGGTAACGTCTCAAACTCAATCTTGAATGGTAAAGCATGTTGATCCTGATGCAGCAAAACGCCACCAAGGAACAAATCGACGCCGTCTGCAAGCGCATTGTTGAAATCGGTTTCAAGCCGCACGAGATCCCGGGCACCATGCGCGTCGCCATCGGCATCACCGGCAACGAGGGCCCGGTGTCTCCTGAGAACTTCATGGACCTCGAAGGCGTTGCGGACTGCGTGCCCGTCTCCAACGCACACAAGCTCGTCAGCCGCGAGGTGAAGCCTGAGCCCACGATCGTTCGCGTCGGCGATGTGGCGGTCGGCGACGGCAGTCTCACGATCATCGCCGGGCCGTGCTCGGTCGAATCGCGCGAGCAGATTTTTCGAAGCGCTGAAATCGTGGCGAAGAGCGGCGCCCGCATGCTGCGCGGCGGCGCGTTCAAACCGCGAACATCGCCCTATGCCTTTCAAGGGCTCAAGCAAGAGGGACTTCGCCTGCTTGAACAGGTGCGCGACGCGTTCGGCCTTAAGATCGTGACCGAGGTGAAGGACTCCGAAACGCTCACTGAAGTCGCGGCCGTCGCCGACGTGCTTCAGATCGGCGCCCGAAACATGCAGAACTTCTCGCTGCTCGAGGCCTGCGGCCGGCTGCGAAAGCCGGTTCTGCTCAAGCGCGGCATCAGCGCCACGCTGAAGGAACTTTTCATGGCGGCCGAGTACCTGCTGTCATTCGGCAACTACGACGTCATGCTCTGCGAGCGCGGCATTCGAACCTTCGAGACGATGACGCGCAACACGTTTGACATATCAGCCGTCCCCATGATCAAGAAGCACACGCATTTGCCGGTGATCGCCGATCCGTCGCACGGCGTCGGGCTCGCCTGGGCGGTGCCGCCGATGGCCCGCGCGGCCGTCGTCGCCGGCGCCGACGGCGTCATGGTTGAAATGCATCCGCACCCTGAGAAGGCGCTCTCCGACGGCCAGCAGTCGCTCACGCTTGCGGAGTATGAAAGGCTGGCGAACGAAATGCGCCAGCTCGCCGAATGGCGATCCGCGAACGCGTAAGACACCCCGGTTGACATGATCCCCACGAGGCCGGCGACATGTTGATTCCGCTTGATTCCATTCCCGATCGAATCGAATCACTCGCATCAGAGAACCGTCTTCGCGGCCGATCGTGGTCCCTCGCCCAGATTGCCGACCACCTGGCGAAAACGATCGAGTGGCAGCTTGGCGATCTGCCGACCATCGGGATGCCGAAACGACTGCCGCCGATGTGGC
>CALLKH010000305.1 GCA_938008425.1 uncultured Planctomycetaceae bacterium
TGGCCTATGGCCCTTCGGGAAAGACCGCTGAAGCGGCCTGAAGCTTCGTCAACACAGGCTACGCCCGATCGTGAATTGCTCTAGCCGAAATCGCTGTAGACGTGCTGCGCATCCACACCGACGACCATCTTGCGAATCCACGTGCCATGCGCCTCGAACCCCGGCTTGGTCACCTGGAACCAGACCTCCACCGCGGCAGGACTTCGTTCATACCGTGTGACATGCACCAGCATACGATAGAACCCGCCCTCGTCGTCGGCCAGGAACTCGTCGATCCGGCCGCAGAGCGACTGGAAGAAAACGTCGCGCGGCCGAACGGCGTAGGCTCGCTCATCCTCTCCTGCCGTGGCGACAAGGTGCTCGGCTTCGTCGGCGGGAACGCAGGTGAGTGCCTTGAAGATGGCCTCAAGGTCGTCGCGATAAACGAGGCTGCCGTTCTCCATCGAGAGAATGACGCGCGAGGGATGAAAGGTTTCGGTGCTCATCAGGCATGGGATTGTACTACCGCGAGCCCCGCCCGCGACCGGAAGCCTGTTTCGACTTGGTCGCCTGTTCGAGTGTACGCTTCTCATTGCGGCTAAGGCTCTGGATGCCCTCCACTCGGACCTTTTCGAGAATGCGATCGACGTCGGCTTCAAGCCGAAGCGCCTGCTGTCGATCGGCCTCCCAGCGTCGCTGGCTGCGCCGCGATTCCCAATTCTTCAGAAGCCCGAACCATCGCTCGCCGCGGTAGCCGAAGTAGATGCCGAATACGAGCCCGGCCAGATGGCAGGCGTCGCCGCCGGCGCCCCGCTCAAACGCATTCCAGGTGAAGAGAATCGTGAGGAGCACGCACACCAGCCGAATCGGAACCGGAAAGAACACGAGGATGAGCCGCATGTGCGGCAGCAATACTGCGCAGGCGCCCAAGAGCGCCATGATTCCGCCCGACGCCCCCACGAGATAGGACCGCATCGAAATCACGCCGGCCAGAGACAGCGGGACATAAAGCGCACAGGCAAGGATGCTGCCCACCGAGTAGAAGATAAAGACCTTCTTCGCGCCCCACCGGTTTTCCAGCGGTACGCCGAGAAAATAGAGGCCGATCATATTGAAGAGCAGGTGGGTGACCGAGTCTTGGTCGTGTAGATAGCTGTAGGTCCAGAGACGCCAGATCTGAAACTTGTACAATAAGTCGTCGACGCGCATCGCGAAGAGGTGATAAACCGCGCTGCTCAATCCGCCCGTACTCTTGCATAGAATGAACAGGCCGATGTTCGCGATGAGCAGCCACTTTACGGTCTTGCCCGGCGACGGCAGTCCGCCGAGCCATGATCGGAGCCCCCCCTCGCGCGCGGCAGTCTCCTCGTAATCAGGACCATCATGGCCATAAGGTCGTTCGCGCCAGCTCATCGGGAAACCCTTCGCTGATGATGCCACCGCAGCAGCGACACAATCGTCTTGCCGTCCTCGATCCGGCCGTCGAGCGCCATCGCGACCGCCTCATCGGCGTTCACGATCCGCGTGGTGATCCGCTCCGTCGGTTCGAGTCGCGGCGCGGTCCGGGTCAGTTCAGAGGCGACATAGACCGTCATGCGTTCGTCAAGAATCCCCGGCGACGGATAGAACTCGCAGACCCTGCTGAGCCGTTTCGCCCGGTAGCCGGTTTCCTCCTCCAGTTCGCGATGGGCCGCCGCCTCGGTGGATTCGCCGACGACATCAAGCGTCCCGGCGGGGATTTCCAGCAGCTCCCGATTGATTGAATGGCGATGGTTTCGGATCATCACTACTTCATCGTCCGAGAGTAGCGGCAGAATCACAACTGCCCCGGGATGCCGGATGAAATCGACGTCGCGAAGGCCGCCATCGGCCGTCTCAACGGCCCGTCGAACGACTGTGAATTTCCGGCTCCTGAGCAGTTCCCGCATACCGACGACTCCCGCTGACTCGTCCCTCAAGGACCGCCGGATTATAAGACCCGCGATGGATCGGCACAGGAAGGCGATAACTCTCTTTTGGGCCGA
>CALLKH010000306.1 GCA_938008425.1 uncultured Planctomycetaceae bacterium
GACCGGCTGCGAGTCATCCCCTTCGACGTCCTCGGTCGCCTGCTCCATCGACTCCGTCAGTGAGTATTCCTGGAGATACTTGCTCGAGCCGTAAGCGCGTTCGATCAGGCCGACGATGTCGCTCTTGATGCCGACGCAGACTTCAACTTCCTTCTTCGTGAGGCGCCGAACCTGGTCGATACCCGCAAGATCGGACGGGTTTTCCATGACGACGGTAAGCATCCCGTCAAGATCGAACAGGGGAAACATCGAATGTCGCCGCGCCAGTTCCTCACTGAAGATCTCGGCGTTGTGAAGACACGGGATGTAATCGGAAAGATCGACGAACGGCGCACCGAGCCGCATGGCGAGCAGCGCGTGAATCTGCGCCTCCGTCAGGATTTTCTTCTTGCGAACGACCGTTTCGATATCCGTGGAGGTCTCGATGGCCTCGTTTTCGATTTTCTGAATTTCCGCGGGCGCGAGAATTCCGCTGGAGAGCAGTTGATCGCGCAAGTCGCTGGCCTGGCCGATCATGATGCCCCCCTTCCCGCACCGACTTCCTCAAGCTTCGGCTTGCCGCCCTGCTCCGCGCGCTTGTTCCTGGCTGCGGTTGCCGCCTTGACGAGCAGTTGCTCGTCGGCGCCGGTGGCATCGAGGAACTGCATGCCGATCTGATAGGTGGGCTTGTGATCGACGAGCACCGGTCGACGCACGATGGCCTTCACGGTCAGAATCTGGCCGGGAACGCCGTCTGCGGTCGCCACATCCGAAATGTGAAGGGTCACGCGAAGATTCTTGGGAATGAACACGCCGCAGCGAATTCCGACGCCGCCGGCGCTGACGTCGGTAATCTCAAGACCCGCCAGCGCGTCCGGGAAACTCAGCCTCAATTGAGGCGCATGATCGGGGTGCGGCTCGATGCGAGCCTGAAAATCGGTCTCGTGGCGCTGGTATTGACGCGCCATTTCTTCGGTACTGTGATTCACCATCGCATCGCCTTATCGACCAGCGGCGGCGACCGATTAAGCGATGATTGGGGCGGATGACGGCCCGATAAGCAGAATTTTCGTCAGTCCTTGCGGATGACGCGATTGACGAGGCGGCCGACGCCTTCCACCTCGACGGCAATCTCGTCTCCCGGCAGCAGAAAAACCGGCGGCGTGCGCGCCGATCCGACGCCTGCGGGCGTGCCGGTCAGAATGACCGTGCCCGGCTTCAAGGTGAACTGGTGTGACAGGTAGCTGATCAATTTCGGCACGGGAAAGAGCATCTCCGACGTGTTCCCGTCCTGCATCACCTGGCCGTTGAGGATCGAGCGAACCCGAAGCGAGGCGGCTGAAAGCTCATCCGACGTGACAATGACCGGACCGAGGGGACAGAAGGTGTCGAAACTCTTGCCTCGAGCCCACTGCTTGTCGCGGCGCTTCTGGCAATCGCGGGCCGAGACGTCGTTGGCGCAGGAGTACCCGAACACGTAGGACGCTGCAGCATTCTCTGAGACACACTTCGCCTCGCGCCCGATGATCACCGCCAGCTCCGCCTCAAAATCCACCTCGTCCGGCGCAGGTTCAGGCAGAACGATCGCGTCATCGGGGCCGATAATCGAACTTGTCAGCTTCAGAAAGATCAGCGGCTCTTCCTGTGGAGCCCCGGCGTTCATTTCACGCGCATGCTCCGCGTAGTTCCGGCCGATCGCGATGATGTTCACCGGATCAATCGGCGCGAGCCGGCGTTTGATGTCAACGGGCCGGCCCTCGAATGTATGTTCGCCGAACAGTTCGCCCACCAGCGGTAACGCGGTACCCTCTTCAAGCAAACGGCCGGTGCGGACAGTATTTCCGTCGATCCATCGGACGATTTTCATTTCGGATTCCAAGAACCTGGAGCGGCTTCAGACGGACTCTACCGGCACGCGCTCATCATCGTGTTCGAGAATGTTCGGCGCCGGCGATGCGACATTCCGCCGGCTGAACACCGTGCGACCCAGCGCCGCCTTCACGCTGATGAACATCGAAAGCATCGCCGGAACGACGAACAGTGTAAACAGGGTCGAGAAGGACAGCCCGCCGAGAACGACCGCGCCGATGCCGCGATACATCTCGGCGCCCGATCCCGGCCGGACGACAAGCATCATCTGCCCCGCCAGCGTGGTAAGCACCGTCATCATGATCGGCCGCAAACGCGTTGACACCGATGCCGAGATGGCCGCCTGCGGCTCCATGCCCTCGCGCATGAAGTTGAGCGCCTGGTGTACGATCAAAATACCGTTGTTGACGACGATGCCGAGCAGAATGACGAATCCCAGGATCGTGAGAATGTCGAGCTGCTGAATCGCCATGGCGGCGTTGTTCATCGTCCACGTGTGCACCAGGCTCAGGCCGACGAAACCGCCGACCACCGCGAGCGGCACGGTCAGAATGATGACGAACGGATAGGCGAACGACTCAAACAGCCCCGCCATGAGCAGGAAGCAAATCAGAAGCGACAGCATGAGCAGCCACTTGAGCGAATCCCACGCCACGGTCAGCTTGTTGGCATTGCCCGCCAGGCGAATGGCGATCGACGGGTCGAGCTTTAGCTTCTGATCGCCGTAACCCGCGCCGCGCATGGACGCCAGAAGTTCGTTCTCAATGCGGTCCATGCCCTCGGGCAGCGGAATGCCTTCGGGCAGATGAACCGTCAGCTTCACGGCCTGCTGCTTCTCGATGTGGCGAATCTCCTCCGGTGCCGTCGTTCGGCGAAGATCGCAGAGTGACGAGAGCGGAACCACGCGGCCGACCGGCGTGTAAATGGGGACGTTGGCGATCTGGCTGGTCGCGCTGCGGCCGGTCTTCGGGGCTTCGGTGTCGCGCACCTTGACGGTGAGATCAATGCTGCGCCCGCCCTCGCGATACTGGCCGACGATGCGGCCGTCGCCGCAGGCGCGAATGATCGTACCGAGCTGCGATGTGGTCATGCCGACGTCACCGGCGCGGACGCGATCGGGCACGAACTGATCCTCGCGGCGTTCCGTCGCGAAGTTCTTGGGGTTGCCCTCGACGAAGCACTTGAACTCCATGCCCGCCGCCATCTGAAGAGTCTTTGCCGCGGCGATGACGCGGTCGAGATCATCGCCTCGAACCTCAATATCGATGGTGTTGCCGGACTCGCCGCGAAAGATGGAGAATTGAAAGAAGATTGGAATCACGTCCACCAGGCCGAAACCGCTCGACGTCAGCACGTTCTTGAGCGGCTTGACGTTTTCCTCATCGCGGCTGGAGCATCCCATGAAGCAGTTGCCGTTCATCGCCACATAAAAGAAGTTGTCGATCAAGGGCGGTGTCAAACGCCACTCGGCAATCTCACGGCGAATCTCCGTCATCCGCCGCGTTGCCGCCTTTCGAGCCTTCGCGTTCGAACTCGGATCGTCCAGAATCGCCTGCTGGCCGGCCATCTGCGCCTCCAGCGGCGCGACGCCGTTGCGCTCAACGATCGCCGACCATCGCTCCATGAGCTCGTCGTACTCCGGCGTTCCCTCCTCGGTCTCCCAGAACGGCCGAATGCCGACCAGGCCGCGCTCCGGATCGCCCTCCTCCAACTGAAGGGCCATGTGTTCGAATTCCACCGTGTTGAAACCGGGCGGCGTGATCAGGAACCCGAAGATGAGATTCCGGTTGCCGGCCGGCAGATAGGTCGGCCGCGGCGCGAGCCAGACGCTGACGAAGTATGAGGCAAGCGTCATTCCCACCACAACCGCCAGCCGTGAGACCCATCGCCGGTTCATCCAGCCGACGAGTTGACCAAGCTTCTCGCCGATGGGGCTGCGATCAAGCTCACTCTTCATTTTCGCGCGGGCGAGCAGCCGGGACGAGAGAACCGGAATAACCGTGATGGAAATGATCAGTGACAGGATGACGGCGCCGCTGATGGCGATGGCGATATCCTGAAAGAGCTGCCCGGCTTCGGCTTTGACGAACACGATCGGAAGAAACACGATCACGGTCGTGAGGGTGTTCGCCAGAACCGCTCCCCAGACTTCGGTCGCACCATCCGAAGCGGCCTGCCATGCGGATTTGCCCATCTCGCGGTGCCGGTAGATGTTCTCCAGA
>CALLKH010000307.1 GCA_938008425.1 uncultured Planctomycetaceae bacterium
GTCCCGCAGATCGCGCGGAGGGCTCGCCGCGCCGACGACAAGCACCGCGCGGCGGCGCAGCGCCCGCGCGGCCCGAACGGTCTCGTCGTAAAAATTCCCCGCCGCGTGGCCGCCCGAGCTTCCCAGCGTAAAGACGATCGGCGGCGGGCCGGCGCTCATGAATGCCTCGAGCCGCTCGCGGTCCGGGTCGCCGCCGAAGTCTTCGTCGTGAAACGGGAAGCCGCAGAGCGTCGTGTTGGCCGGCCAGTCGGGCTGTGCCTCGGCAAAGGCACCTGAGAAGAGCGCGATGTTTCCGTGCGGCGAGAATTGCCCCTCCCAGAGCGGGTCGCGATCGGCCGCCAGCCCCAGTTCGCGTCGAAAGCGTCGAATCGGCTCGCTCCAGCTCCACGCCAGCCGTTTGAGGCCGCCGAGCACCCAGCCGGAAAGCCGGGGCCCGAGATGGCGCAGCCGTGCGAGGCTGGGCAGCGGCGCGAGCGCCGGCGGATCCCACGCGGAGCAGAAGACCATCGGGCTGAGCACCGCGGCCGCCCAGGGCAGGCCGGTTCGCTCGGCGTGAATCGGCGCGGCGTAGGTGAGCACATGCGAGACGACGAGATTGGCCCCCGCGCAGGCGGCCTCAAGGTCGCTGTAGCTCTCGCGCAGGCGCGGCACGAGCAGCTCGCGTACGATGACGCTCGCGCCGTGCCTTCGATCCATGACGCGGCGGAACAGTTCGGCGTCGTTGTAGTCGACGTCCGGCCGAACGGGCGCGAAGCTCAGCCCGGCGGCTTCGACCGGCGCGCGGTAGGCGGCCGACGTCGCAAGAATGACCTCATGCCCGCGCTCTTTGAGGCCCCGGCCGACCGCGAGGTAGGGCAGTACATCGCCGTATGAGCCGAAGGTGGTGAGAACGATTCGCCGGTTGGGCGGCATCATGGCCTTTCAAGTCGAGACGGGGGCCGCGGATGGCCTGCGCCGCGACTGTCATGCTACGGGAGTATGCGCGATGCGCCGAGGCGTGCGCCGCCGACGAATGCGGCCGATCGGCTCAGGCTCGTGAGGTTCGTCGGCGAAGCAGCAGGAGGCCTGCTGGAAAAAGCAGTGCGGCCGTGGCCGGTTCGGGAATCACCGGCGTGATGGTGAAGTTGACATAACCGCTGGCGTCCAGGATGCCGGTGGGCGGGAAGTTGAAGTCGGCGGTGTTACTGGTGTCGAGGACGTACTCCAGGCGATAGGAATGCCCGGCGGACAGGACTTGTTGACCGGAGATGGTCATCGTCCCTGAGGAAGGCATTAGATTCAGGTTGCCGCCGACACGAGTCTGAAAAGCCTCTAGTTGATTGGTGTTCAGATTGCGAATGGCGAATCCGAATAGCAGGCCAGTCTCATCCCCCGGTGTATGAGCGTAGGTGGCCGAACCGTCGATCAAAACTCGAATGTCTGTTGCGGCCAACAACAAGATTTCGCCACGGCTCACCTCGCGAATTCGCTCAGATCGGATGACGTGGTTGATCGTTGTGTTGAACGTGCCGAAGGCGGCGTCGCGAATCCATGAGTAGTTGTAATCGACAATCGTTCCGTTCGGCCCGACGTGTGTCTGGCTGGAATAATGCAGAG
>CALLKH010000308.1 GCA_938008425.1 uncultured Planctomycetaceae bacterium
AAGCGTGTACAGAAAACGAATTGTGGGTATGGCGGCTTAGCTTCATGGCATTCGGGTGCTTAACCCCAGGACATACTCATCATGACAAACGACGCGGCCACTGAGTAGACAGGCGTCTTCAACTGGGTTCGAAGGCATCTGAAGCCGACGGTTTTTATTCTGCTCCTGCTCCTGCTCCTGTTCCAGTTCGGCGTGTTGCCCTTCCGAACTCGCCGATGTGCAATCGCCGGTGTGGCCCGGCGCTCTCCCGTTTAGCCGCCGCCCGTCAGGGCGACGGTGACAGCGACAAGGGTGCTCGAATGGTGAATGACGCGACGTCAGAGTAGCGCCAAGGTTCACGACGGTGGACTCTAAGAGCGTCATTTCGCGCCGGGACGATTCCTCGCTCTCACCCTGCTCCTTCGGAGCTGGGCTAAACGGAGCGGTGCGAAGTGATTGTTGCAGGCAATCGAAAAGCGGCGATTCACCGCAATCTCCACGGCGTCCTGACGATCGCCAATCGCGGAGCGGCGCTTGAGACGGATTCGACACCTCAGACGGCTCCGATGCGCTGTTTCGTAAACTCTCAGGCATCTGCCTCGAATGCGGCTGGCCGGTGTCGCTCCCCGTCGTTGCTAAATGAAGAACAGCGTGTCATTCCAGTAAGTCGGCGACGGACACGTCGGCACCAGGGTCTCCAGTACGACAGCGGCATGGTGCTTCCAGCGAGCTTCATCACGAAGCGCCGTCAGGACGCTTCGGTATTTTTTCCGTGCGCCGTGGTGCGAGCCAAAATTGAATTCACGGACCAATTCAAGATACCAGGCCGACCGAATCGCCGCCCCACGAGTTGAGGCCAAGCTCTCGGTGAACGTCACCGCGACATCGGCGAAGGCCTTTTCGCGGCACAGCTCGTCGATCAAGGTGCAGACAACGTTGCTGTTGGAGACGAAATCCTGATATTGAAGCCCCCAGCCCTTTTCCTGGCAGGCTGGGCGATCAAAGTGAAATACCTCGAAAGCGGCGGTCCAGCGCTCCAGGCATGATTGAAGTGCCTCCCGAACTCGATCGCTGGTTCGATTCGCGTTGGCCAATTCCTCTGCGTGCAGGGAAGTCCAACGAATCATGTCTGAAAGATATTCAAGATGATCGTCACGCAGATCATGAAGATGCGCGAAGGCCCACGGCAGGTAGAAAGCGCACTCGCGAAAGTCACCGGCGGGCATGCCGTACTGAAAGACTGTACGAAAATCGCTCCAGTCCAGATCGCCGGGAGCCTTGTCAACGATGACTCGGAGTTTATGTTGCTCGCTCTCTGTGTAGAAATCGCCGAAGGGGTCGGAGAGTTGCTGGGGATGCGGAAACGGCGTCTCGAACATCGGTTCGAGTTTTGGAGTGGTTGTCTTCTTTTCCTTGTTCCGTCGTCCCATACGGAAACTCACAGGGGGTTCCCAAACTCCGGCTGCGGCGCTGCGTGAATCTCGCCGCGAGTGTATCATAGCACGATCACGTTCGATTTTGTCGTTGCACGGAGGCGCCTGCGGCATGTCGCAGCCTACACCCAGCTTTGTTCACCTTCACTGTCACACCCACTACAGCCTCCTCGACGGCGCCAATCGCATCGACGAACTCGTCAATCGCGCCAGGGAGTTGAACCAGCCGGCCGTCGCGATTACCGACCACGGCAACATGTTCGGCGTCATCGAGTTCTACACCGCCGCGAAGAAAGCGGGCGTCAAACCGATCCTCGGGCTTGAGGCCTACATCGCCCCGGGCGATCGACGCGTGAAGGAGGCGACGGTCGGATATGGCGGCAGCAAGGAGACGAACTATCACCTGCTGCTGCTCGCACAGAACAACATCGGCTACCAAAACCTGCTCAAGCTCACCTCGATCGCCTATCGCGAGGGCTTCTACTACAAACCGCGCATCGATCGCGAACTGCTCGAGGCCCACAGCGAGGGGCTGATCTGCACGAGCACCTGCCTCGGCGCCGAGATTCCGCAGGCACTGATGGCCCACAACCGCGCCGCCGCGGAGCAGACGGCCGAGTGGTATCTCAAGGTCTTCGGCCCGGAGCGGTTCATTATCGAGTTGCAGGACCACGGCATCGCCGAGCAGCGGATGATCAACCCGGAGCTGGTGGACATCGCCAATCGCCTCGGCGTCGGCCTGATCGCGACGAACGACGTTCACTACCTGCGCAAGGACGACTCGGAGCCGCACGACGTGCTGCTGTGCATCTCGACGCGCGCGCTTCAGAGCGACGAGAACCGCATGCGGTTCGAGACGAGCGAGTTCTACCTCAAGTCCGGCGATGAGATGGCGGCGCTCTTTCCCGGCCAGCCGGAGTCGATTTCAAACACGCTGCGCATCGCTGACATGTGCGACGTCGAGCTGGACTTCAACAAACGCTACACGCCCGTTTATCACCCGCCCGAGAAGAAGACGCCCGAGGATTACCTGCGCGAGCTCGTCTACAAGGGCGCGGCCGAGCGGTACGGCGAGATCACGGATGAAGTCCGCGAGCGGATCGACTACGAACTCGAAGTCATCCAGAGCAAGGGTTTCTCAAGCTACTTTCTAATCGTCTGGGATTTCGTCCACTACGCCCGCGACAAGGGCGTGCCCTGCGGGGCGCGCGGCAGCGGCTGCTCGTCGGTCGTCGCACACTGCCTCTATCTCTCGCAGCCCGATCCGATTCGATACGGCCTTTACTTCGAGCGGTTCATGGACCCCGATCGCGACGACATGCCCGATATCGACATCGATATCTGCCAGGACGCCCGCGAGGATGTCATTCGCTACGTCCGCGAGAAGTACGGCCACGTCGCCCAGATCATCACCTTCGGAACGCTCAAGGCGCGGGCCGCGATTCGCGACGTCTGCCGCGTTATGGGTGTGCCGCTGGCCGACGCCGATCGTCTGGCCAAGCTTGTGCCCGAAGAGTTGAAGATGACGCTGGACAAGGCGCTGAACCAGGAGCCGGCGCTGCGGCGCTGGTACGACGACGATCCGACGATTCGCAACGTCATCGACATCGGCAAGCGCATTGAAGGCCTCGCGCGACACGCCGGCGTTCACGCGGCGGGCGTTGTCATCGCGGAGCAGCCGCTCGACAACGTGCTGCCGCTCTACCAGTCGGCCGGCTCGGACGCGGTGATCACGCAGTTTGAAGGGCCGACGGTCGAGAAGGTCGGCCTCTTGAAGATGGACTTCCTCGGTTTGAAGACGCTGAGCGTTCTGGCGCTGGCGTGCAAGCTCGTGGAAAAGAATCACGGCGTGAAAATCGACCTCGAGCATTTGAACCTCAAGGATCCCAAGGTTTACCGCATCTTCGCCCAGGGCGAGACGAAAGGCGTGTTCCAGTTTGAGTCCGGCGGCATGCGCGACGTGCTCATGAAGATGCGGCCGAACCGGATCGAGGATTTGATCGCCGCGAACGCGCTCTATCGCCCGGGTCCGATGCAGTACATCGATGCCTACGTCGCCCGAAAGCACGGCGAGCACTGGCAGGCGGCGCATCCGATCATGGCCGAGGTGCTCGAAGAGACGTACGGCATCATGGTCTACCAGGAGCAGGTCGCCCGCGTCGCGATTCAGCTCGGAGAGATTGAGCGAAAGCGGGCGTTCCGGCTGGCGAAGGCGATCAGCAAGAAGAAGACGTCGATGATCGAGGCGGAGCGCCAGCCGTTCATCGAGGGCGCCGGCAAGAAGGGGTGCAACGCCAAGGACGCGAACTCGATCTTCGACGACATCATCAAATTCGGCGATTACGCATTTAACAAGGCGCACTCGACGGGCTATGCGATGGTGGCGTTCCAAACGGCGTTCATTAAGGCGTATTACCCGCTGGAGTTCATGGCGTCGCTGCTCACCTATGAAATGGGCGACACCGAAAAGGTCGTTGACTATATCGACGAATGCCGTCGGCTCAGCATCGAAGTACTGCCGCCGGACATCAACTCAAGCGACGTCGATTTCACGACGGTCCCGCCGAAGGATGGCAAGCCGGGCTTCATCCGATTCGGCCTCGCCGCGATCAAGGGCGTCGGCGAAAAGGCCGTCACGAGTGTGGTCGAGGAACGCCGAAGCGCCGGGCCCTTCAAGGACCTCTACGAATTCTGTGAGCGGGTCGACACGTCGGCGGTGAACCGCGGGTCGCTGGAGGCGATGATCAAGGCGGGGGCGTTCGACTCGACCGGGGCGATGCGCAAGGCGCTGGTTGAGGTCGTCGAGAAGGCGATCCAGATGGGCGCCGAGCATCAGCGCGACAAGGCGTCGGGCCAGATGACCATGTTCGGCGACTTCGGCGGCGGGGCGGATGCGCCGCGGCCGGTGATCTCGACGGACGAGTGGACCGAATCCGAGATGCTGGCCCAGGAAAAGTCGGTCCTCGGTTTTTACGTCACCAAGCACCCGCTGGCGTCGCAGGCGAAGATCATTCGCCAGTTCGCCACGTGTGAGTGCGCCCGCATCGGTGATTTCAGCGAGGACACGCAGGTTCTCGTCGGCGGCATGATCAGCAAGGTGCGGATGGTCACGACCAAGAACGGCCGCAACGCGGGCTCCAAGCTCGCGGTGATGACGTTCGAGGATTTGAGCGGATCGATCGAGGCGGTGGTCTTCAGCGAGGAACTTGAGAAATATCGCGACTGGGTGGTGCCGGACAAGCTTCTGTTCCTTCGCGGCAGCGTCGACAAGAAGCGCGAGGAGCCGTCGCTTCGAACGGTGGAGATGATCCCGTTCGAACAGGCGGGTGAAAAGTTGTCAGATGGAATCATCCTCCATGTGCGATCGACGGTGGCCGACGAGCATACGCTCCCGCGATTGCGGGAGACGTGTCGCGCGAACCCCGGACGCCTGTCGATCTACGTACGTGTCGAGCGGCCGGGCGATCTGGTCGCGACGATTCGGTGTCCCGAGTCCGTTCGAATCCGCCCCGGCGAGAAGTTCAGCGCCGAGGTGGAAAAGCTGCTGGGTGAGAATTCGGTGGAACTCGTCGCCCGTCGGGCGGCGCCCGTTTCCGCGAAACCGAAGACATGGATGAACCGTGGGCCGCGCGCGAACGCCCGGGCTTGACGATGGGTTCGGGAACGCGAGAGATCCTCTACCGCGCTGCGGGAATCGTGCAGCAGACAATCGTTGAGTGCCGGTAGCGACTGCATCAAGAGGTCGCTGTGAGAATCAGAGCCGCCCCGTCCCCGGGGCGGTGTCGATTGTCGATTGCAGTGAAGTCATTTGATTCGGTGCGTTGGCTCGAACTTGGTCAATCATCGTCGGGCTGAGACAGCCCGGCTCTGACAGGCGATAACGCCTGACGCGGGTCTTGACGCACTTGGCAACACCCGACAGTGCTCGAATCGCCGGGAAAACGAAGCGGCCCCGGAAGTCTCCGGGGCCGCGTTGCGTTGACAGATGAACGTATCGCGCTGTGCGCGATCGTCGGGCCTAATTCTGCGCCGTATGCCCCTGCATGTCGCCCCATTGCAGGAAGATCAGAATCGATGAGAACGCCAGCGCCGCGACCGGAACGACCATCGATACACTGCTGGCGAACGAACTGAGCATATTGCCCACGACTCCGCTCGGGTTCGACGCGATGATCGCCAGTGCGGCCACGCAGAGCCATCCGCCATGCAGGCCGGTGATGACCACGGTCGTCTGCCGCGCAAGCGTCATCGCCAGTGCGAGCGAGAAGCCCGCTCCGACCACGCCGAGTGCGAGCTTGGCCATCTGCGGGAATTCGAAATTCATCATGAACAGTTCCGTGCAGACGAACCCCGCCATGGCCGCCATTCCGATTGTCGCCTTCTCCGGGTACTTCCATGTGCAAAATGGCAGGAGCAGGAACAGCAGGATGACGAGCGGCGTTGAGGATGTGGTGGTGAAGGGGATGGTACCCGTTCGCATAAGGTAATACGCGCAGACCGCCGCGACGGCGAGACTGTCGACCATCACGAGAATTCGCACGAGTCGCCACCCGAAGAGGCCGTAAACAAGCCCCACCAGGATAAACAGAATGGACGCGCTGGTGTCCAGTGTGGCGAGTTGACCGGTCAACTCATCCATAGTTGTGCGCTCCCTCCAAATCGGCGCGGCGCGGAGTCGTCGCTGGGGCGATCCGTCACGCCGGACTTCTCGTGATACTCTTCGGAATTCAGCCGCGGGATTTCGCCCCCGCATTGTTGCATGGCTGAGGCCCGAAGACGTTCCAGGAGAAATCTACGATTTGGCTGGTTCTTTTTCGGCTGGTTGGGAGGGTTTCTTCGGAAATCGTGCTTCTTTGGCCTGGAGAATGAGGCCCAGGACCCAGAGTCCGATTGCGATGCCGGACGGCACCTGGGGGCTGGCAAACATGGAATCTCGGACTTCGTGCCAGTTCGCACACAGAATCGTCGCCCCGCCAACGACTGCAATATGGGCCCCGATGAATCCGAGCCAGACCACGGCGAAGGCCCGCAACGCCCAATAAGCGAGCGCACCGCCGACGATGGCCGCGAACACCGGGAGAATCCAGCCGCTCAGGCCGAATCCGCGAAGCTCGTTCTGGACCTTTTCACCCACGAATTTGAGCTGATCGCGCCAGTCGTTACGACTGTTGCGAATCTGCTGCTCGGGCGTTGGCAGCGTGACCTTGCCGCGAAAGCCGGGTTCGGAGGGAACATACTGACGCAGGTCGCCCTGGATGAGCTGAAACGAGACGGCGATGAAGAACAGCACAAACACTGAACCCGCCGCCAGCCAGGCCTTGTAGAACTTGAACCCCACGGCCGCGAGAGCAAGCCCCGCGAGAGCAACGGTGAAGGGCCCCGGCAGGTCGAGCCATGTCGAAAGCCGGTAACCGAGCCACCCGCCCACCACCAGTGCGAACCCGGTGACGACGATCTTCTCAAACTTTCCGCCGCGAAAGACGAGTAGGAGGCCGAGGATGATCGCCACGAGCCCGCCGACATTCACCGCCGGAGAACTATCGAGCGGTGGAACGTAGTGTTCCAAAATCAGTCGAAACTTCTCGACCCAGGCTGTCTGTGTGATCTCGGCGAACATGATTTGACCGGCTGTTTTCCCGAACTCCATCGGCGGCGCCCCTGCCTTACATCGGCCGCGCCATCCCGGCACTTCATCGGAGTTTCAGGATAAGCATAGCCACAATATGCGTACGAGACCAGAATCCGCCCGGCATCGGTGCGGGCCATTTCGCCTGAATCTGTGGATCGAGATCGTTCAAACCGCCCGAGATTCTCGCAACTCATTGCCGAGCGACGGTTTGGGCTTCCCTGGGCATCGAGATCGATCGCGGATGGGTGCGGATGTCCACGTAGGACCGATTCATGTCGATTCGGCCGTACTCGTGGTAAAGCCAGTCGAGCAGGGCGAGCTTCTGCTCAGCCGTCGTTTCCGTGCCGTCTTCGCGGGCGGGCGGAAGCCCCCACCAGATGCGGGAGCCGGGCCGGTTGGTCGCGAATTCCACGTGCGGTCGCTTCTTGTCCACGCGGCCGTCGAAATTCGAAACGATGATGCGATCGACCTGATTCCTGAACGGCCGATCGGCGACAAGGCCGGCGAGCTTCAGCCCGGACCTTACATCCTCGCCGGGCCAGACATGCCCCACCGCAGGCGGCTGATGCTTAATGCCCGCGATCATCAGGAGCTTGCTCGTCGCGCAATCTTCCGGCGCGTAGGTGCCGGGCAGCACCGCGCCTTCGTCGTCCACCAGGTAGCAGGTTTCGCCATGCTGGATGAAGGCCTTGGGTTCGCGGAATCGGCATTTGATCGTGACGACGCCGTCGGGACGAACGACGACGCGCTCGACCGACTTGACCCAGCCGATGGCGGGGTAGACCGGCGGATCGTCGCGGAGCAGCGACGCCCCGATGCGTTCGGCCAGCCCCGTGTCGAGTATTCGATCGGTCGGTCGCAGATCGATCCGGTCGCGAATGTAGTCGAGGATATGCCGGTTGTCGGGGGATTGCAGAAACTCGGGAAGGTCCTGCCACTCGATCGCGGTCACGGCCTTGTCGTACCGTGACAGCCCATGCACATGACTTTCGAGGTAGCTCAGGGCGCTCGAGGTGATGAACATCATGAAGACGGCGAGGCCGCTGAACGCGAGGTAGCGAGCGGTCTTGGGGTGTTTGAGCCAGTCTGCGGCCCGGGCCCACGGTGGGAGCCCGAACTCGAAGGCGG
>CALLKH010000309.1 GCA_938008425.1 uncultured Planctomycetaceae bacterium
CACGCTCACCGCCGATCTCACCTGCCCCGACACCCGCGGGCTCGTCGTCGGCGCGGAGGTAGTCCGGCAGAGCCCAGGGAATGAACGCTAGAACAGCCACACTCAGTACGCGCTTCTTCATATGAGTCGCATCCATTATGGCGCCAGGGAAATCCGGCCAATTATGACCGGGAACCTGATTCGTCCTTCGTCACCGGTCTTTATCAGACCCAGGATTCGAGCCGCGCACGTCACGCGCCCGCCGTTCTCAGTCAATCAGTCAGTCAGGGAGGCCCGGGGTTGAATGTCCTACCCATTCAGCGGCCTTGGCCCAGTTACCGCATTACGTTAGGTAGCCAGTAGACTACCCAATTGAGATTCTGATTTCAATCGCCGAAATCCGATCCAGTGGCCCATGGACCCCCTGGGAATTCCCATTCGCCATCGGCTATCGGAATAAGCAGGCCGATCAGAACGCCTCTCCGCCCGTCGATCATCAGGTATTCGTAAACAACTCTCGTATGGGCCCGGCCGATTCGTCCTTGACGATCCGGAACGGCCGTCGGTCCGCAGAGTAGTTGGTCTGGGCATGGTCGATGCCAAGCGATTTGCACAATGTCGCGTGCAAGTCGCCCACCCGCACCGGCCGGTCCGCCACTTCCTTTCCCGCATCGCTCTTGCCGACGACGACGCCCGATCTCAGTCCGCCGCCGCCGATCAGGGTGCTCCAGACCCTCGGGTGATGGTCGCGACCCTGATTGCCGTTAATCCGCGGCGTCCGACCGAACTCGCTGGTGAGAATGACGACCGTCTTTTCGAGCAGCCCCTTCTGTTTGAGATCCTGAATGAGGGTGCTGAATGCGACGTCGAGTTCGAGGCTCTTGTCCTTGACCGCGTCAAAGTTATTCTGGTGGGTGTCCCATCCGCCGAACGAGACCTCGGCGAATCGAACACCGGCCTGTACCAGACGGCGAGCCAGGAGGCACCCCTGACCGAAAGAAGAGTCGGCGCCATAGGCCTCGCGCAACGCCGCGGGTTCGTCGTCGAGGTCGAAGACCTTGGCTGTCCGTGGCCGCATCATCTGAAGGGCGGCGCTGTAGTGCTCTGCGTATTCCGCCAGGACTTCGGCGCGGCGGTGCTTGTTGTGAAAAGACCGGTCAAGGTCCTGAAGCAGCTTGAGCCGGGACTTGAACCGCCGCTCGCCGATGCCAGGCGGAGGGGTCAGGTTTGAATCGGCGGCATTGGCACGGCCGATGTAGTAGGGGGCATACTTGGGGCCAAGGTAACCGGCGGCCCAGTCGATCCCGATCGAAACATAAGGCGGCAGGCGGTCGTCTTTGGGACTGCGCCCCTTGTACTTGGCCACGTTGGAGCCGATGGCAGAGTGTTGAATGCTGGCAATCGGAACGTAGCCGGTGTGCATTTCATAGGTGGCGCGGGAGTGGTCAAATTCGTTGCTCGTCGTGCTGCGAATGATCGAGAGGTCCTGAAGGCACGACGCGATACGGGGGAGATGTTCGGAGATCTGAATGCCGTCGATGCCGGTCTTGATGGCGGCGTAGGGTCCGCCGTGATCTGTGCCCGGCTGCGGGTCGAAAGTGTCGATGTGGCTCATACCGCCGCCCATCCAGAGGACGATGACGGACTCGGCGGTTCGGGCATCATTCGTGCCCGAGGCGAACAGGACGCCCGGATCGAGCAGGCCGAGGAAGCTGGCGCCGCCGGCCGCGCCGAGGGATCGGCGAAGCCACTCGCGCCGGGTCATTCTTCGGTAGCTGTCACATCCCTGGCAATCCATGAGTCATTCCTCAGCGGATGAACTGAAACTCGCGCGTGTTCATCAGCGCCCACTGCAAATCTTCCCACGCCTCGTCGAATGTGCCGTTGCCCACGTACGCCCGGGCGCTGCTCTGCTCCTGCTTGGTGGGCGGCCGGGTCAGTGTCTGCATGAACAGTGCATCGACAAGGTCGGGGACATTCGCACCCCGCATGGCGCTCCATCGTCGAAGCGGATGATCCGCGTGGAACCGCGTGGCGCCGTTGATGAAGTCGCCGTTGAGCAGGGTGAGAAACTGTTGAATGCTTCCGCCTTCCGGGGGCCGGGGTGACACGGTCTCGCGGTCCGACGCGCCGAAGACCCGCAGGAACGACTGCGGATTGGGCGGGTAGATGACGTCAATCGCGCGTTCGAAGCGCCGGCGGGCGTCGCCGAATCGGCCGGTCGCGACGAGGATGGAGTCGTTGATCTGCTCGGCCGACATGCGCCGCAGCGGCATGCCCTCGAAGAGCGCGCCGGGAACGAGTTCGTTTTCCTCCGGCGGCTTCTCGCGATTTCGACGCGCGATCGAGGCGATCTGCCTGGGCGAATCGACCGTGGACTGCTGGTAGGTTCGCGAACTCGCGATCAGGCGAATGATGTGCTTGAGGTCGTAGTTGTTCTCGATGAATTCGATCGCCAGCCAGTCGAGCAGTTCGGGATGGGAAGGGGGGTTGAGCGGGCTGAAATTGGAGGCGGGTGTGACCAGCCCCTTGCCCATCATTTTTTCCCAAACCCGGTTCACCACGACGCGGGCGAAGTAGGGATTGCTCTTACGGGTGAGTAGGTCCGCCAGCGCTTCGCGACCGCGGCCCTTGTCTGACTTGAGCCCGGCGATAAACACGCCGTCGGCCGCCGCGTTGCGTGAGATCAATTCGAAGACGGGCATCGAACGTGTTGCACCATTCGGCAGTCTGACCTCATCGTCGCGTAGAAGCCGGGCGCGGGTGCCGCGCCAGAAGGCCGACATGCCGTCGAAGTCCTTCTTGGTCCACCAGTCGAACGGGTGGTCGTGGCACTGGGCGCATCGCAGTTGGACGCCGAGGAACGCCTCGCTGATCGAAACGGTGAGCACGTCGGCCTCGGCGCGATCCTGAAGCACGAACGCCGTCGCTGGGTTTTGTTCAGCGGGCCCAACGGCCGTGATCATCGTCCGAACAAACTCGTCGAACGGCTGGCCGGTTGAAAGCGATTGATGGATGAAATTCTTCAGAGTGTTGTCGGGCACGCCACGCACGCGGCCGCGCTCGCGGAGCACGTCGCCCCAGAAGATGGTCCAGTGATCGGCGTAAAGCTTCTGCTCGAGAAGAAGGTCGATCCACTTGGCACGGCGTTCCTTCGGTTTCCACGCGAAGTACCGATCGAGGTCTTCCAATGTGGGGATGACGCCGACGACGTCGAGGCTGGAACGACGGGCGAAGTCCCAGTCGTCGCAGAGCGGCTGCGGACGGATCTTTTCATCCTGAATGCGCTTGAGAATGAAGTTGTCGATGGGATTGTTTGGCCGGAATGAACCGAATCGGATATCGGGCGGCGTCGGGCGCGTCGAAGGCAGGGGCGGCTGGGGGATTCGTTCACCCTTGGGCCGGGAGTGGGCAAAATCCGGGATACGATCCTGCCCCGGGGAAGGCGTCGCGCAGACGGCCGTCACAAGGGCGATCAAGAATCGCCAGCGTGCGGGTGCCGCATGGATCGCGGACGTTGCCAATGCGGTTATCCTCCCAGCGAACGGGTTTGAAGGCGGGCCTCAGCGCGAGGGAATCACATAAACAGTCTAACGTCCTTATCTTAGCGGTATTGCCCACGAACGTTGATCAAAAAGCGGGATCGGTCGGGACAGAAGGACAATTTTTCAGATCGAAAATGACGAAATCACCGCTCTCACGCGTGCGGCTTGTCACCCTCGGAACAAGGCCTTAGCATGCTGGGTTCGACACGCGGAGCGCCGTTTCGCGGGATTCCTGGACTCTTTTTCCTATTCGACATCCTTGGAGGTTCACTGGTGCGCAAGGCAGGTAAGCGGCTCAACGGCTCACATGTATTTACGTCGGAATCGGTCAGTATGGGGCACCCGGACAAGGTGTCGGATCAGATTTCGGATACCGTTCTCGATACACTCCTGGCGAAGGATCCTAACGCCCGCGTCGCGTGTGAAACGCTGTGCACGACGGGCCTGGTCGTCATCGCGGGCGAGGTCACGGTCCACAATAAAGAAGCCGAACTCGCGCTGAACAACATCGAAGATAACGTCCGTCAGACCATCAAGGACATTGGCTACACCGATCCGGCGTGCCGGTTTGATTACCTGAGCTGCGCGGTCATTCGAACGATTCACAGCCAGTCTGCCGACATCAGCCAGGGCGTGACGGCCGGCAAGTCCAAGGCGCAGGGGGCGGGCGATCAGGGCATCATGTTCGGATTCGCCTGTCGCGAAACCAAGGCCTACATGCCGCTGCCGATTCATCTCTCGCACCGGCTCGTGGAGCGCATGGCCGACCTCCGGCGGGACGGCACGCTTCCGTGGCTGCGGCCGGACAGCAAGAGCCAAGTCTCCATCAAGTACGAAGGGCACTCGGCGGTAAAACTTGAGACGGTGGTGATTTCGACGCAGCACGAAGAGCGCGGCGAACTTCTCGACCGAAACGGCAACGTCAACGACAAGTTCCGCAAGGCGATTATCGACAAGGTCATCAAGCCGGTGGTGATGGAGGAGTGCCCGAAGCTCTGGAGTAACAAGATCAAGTTTCACATCAATCCGACCGGGCGCTTCGTCATCGGCGGCCCGCACGGCGATACGGGTCTGACCGGCCGCAAGATCATCGTTGACACTTACGGCGGTCGCGGCGCCCATGGCGGCGGGGCCTTCAGCGGCAAGGACCCGTCGAAGGTGGACCGCTCGGCCAGCTACATGGCGCGATACGTCGCGAAGAATGTGGTCGCCGCCGGCCTTGCGGATGTGTGCGAGGTTCAGCTCGCCTACGCGATCGGCGTGGCGGAGCCGGTGAGCGTGCTGGTCGGTACGGAAGGCACGAACAAGATCGATGAGCACATTATTGAGAAGCTCGTTCGCGACACGTTCCCGCTCACGCCGGCCGGCGTGATCGATCATCTCAAGCTTCGCCGGCCCATCTACCGGCAGACCGCGGCCCACGGCCACTTCGGCCGAACCGGCCCCGGCTTCACATGGGAGAAGACGGACATGGCGCCGAAGCTCAAGCAGGCGGCGGCGAAATACATGTGATTGGCG